>CAYSKR010000188.1:0-26894 GCA_964431675.1 uncultured Myxococcales bacterium | reverse complement strand
GGCCCACCGCGACCGGCCCTCTTGATCATCCGAGGGTGGCGAGGGCGCTGTCGGCACGGCACGCGGTTTATAGCCCGTGACCCGACCGACGGGCTAAACTGCCGTCATGTCTCGTAAAACGTCCCACAGGGTAGCCACTTGGCTTGCGGGCGCAGCTCTGTGCATGGGTTGCGCCGCGGGCACGCGCGGCGCGCGGCCACTCTCCCCGCCTGTGCGGCGACTCGCCGCCGAGGCGATGTCCGGAAAGCCGATCCGCTGCGAGGAGGACATGATCGACGCGCGGATGGTGTTCCAGGCGCTGCCGATAACGGCGAAGGAACGGATCGCCTTGCGCGGTCGCTTGCTGCATTACTTGCTCGACCCGATCGCCTCGCTCGATCCCGGCGCGATCCTGGCCGACCCGTCGGCGATCGGAAGCCCCGACGACTTCGAGCGCCTTTTTGACTCGCTCAAGGACGCGCTTGATCTATTCGCGCCCAGCGACTTCCGCGCCTCCGCAGCGGGGCCCGATGAGGTGCAGCTCGTGACCCGCGCGGCCGCCGTCGTCCTCGCCATCTACTCGCCGCGCGGAAACGAAGCGGCCGTCGCACTGTCGCTCTTCGTCCTGACCTCGTTGCAGGCGGAGAACGCCGAATGGCATCGCCGCCTGGACGAGTTGCTCGCGTGGGTGGAACAAAATGCCGAGATGCAGCGCACCTCGCCGACGCCACGGTCCGCGCCGACGCTGGTCGAGGTGCTCGAGGCCGTGGCCGCGCACTGGCCGGCCCCCTCGATCATTGACCGCCTGGCGACCATCTACGTGGACCGCCAGCAGCGCCTGGTGACGACCATGCGTCGGCCACTCGGGACCGGCAACGCCGACCATGGGCTCGGCGATTTTCTCCTGGAAGGCGAAACCGTTCAGGCCACGGCGCTGAGTGTGGCCGCGCTGTACCTGCGATCCGGCCGACGCGAGCAAGCTGCGGCGTCCCTGGCGCGCGTGGCGGGCAAGCCGGGAGATGATCCAGAGTTGCGCGAACTCCTGGCGGCGACCCTGCGGCGTGGGGCCGGACCACGCGAATTTCTCGCGCTCTCGCGGCGATTCCTGCCCCGCATCGACCTGCTCGGCGGCACCTCGGGCGACCGCCTCGATCCCGTGGTCGCGGCACAAGTTCTTGAAGAAGCGTTGGACTTGTTTCCCAAAGACATCGAGACCCTGGCGCTGGCTTCGCGCGTGGCGCGTTTTCTTCCGGCACCGCTGCTCGCCTTGCGGTACCTGGAAGAAGCGCAGGCCGCCATGGAGAAATCCGCATCGCCGGGTGATCTGGCAAACCTCAACGCCGAGTTGCTGGACCTGTCGTTCGTCAAGCTGCGCGGCCGCATCGATCCCGAGCGCATCGAGCCGGTGGCCGACGAGGCCGAGGCCCTGCGCCAGCTATCCGCCGATATCCGCAAGCGATTCGGCGCGGACAAGGCGCACGTTCAGGACGGCGAGATCGACTTCGAGCTGGGCCGCGGTTTTGTCGATGCGGGCCTCATCGATCGCGCGCAGACATCGTTCAAGCGCGCCCGGGAAGCGGGCAACTCCAGCGCCGATGTTGTTCTGCAACTCGCGAATCTGGCGCAGAAAAGCGGCGATCCACGGCGGGCGGCGCAGCTTCTGGGTGAGGCGCTGCAACGGCACCAGGCGAATGCCCCACCCCAAGAGACCATCCCGTACGTCGAGGCCCAGTCGAAGCTCGCACGCGCTCTGGGCGGCGCACTCGAAATCGCGGGCTCTCTCGACGACGCGCAGCCGTTCTGGAAAATATCGGTCAAGGGCTGGGAGCGCCTCATGATCGAACATTTGCGGCGAAAAAACGCCTCGGCCGCAGCCGAAGCCACGTTCGAGGTTGGCCGCCTGTACTATCTGCTCGACCGGCGCGACGAGGGCAAACGCAAGTTCCTCGAGGCGATCGAACAGGACGACGCGCGCGATCAGGGCTACATCGACGCGATGTCGTTTCTCGTGCAGCAGGGCGAAACCGACGCCGCCCTCGGCATCTACCGGCTGGCGCTGTCGAAACCAACCCGGGCCGTGTCCGAGTACGTCAAGGTGTACGCTTCGTTTTGGATCCTCGACCTGACCCGTCGCACCGGAACACCCGACGCCGCCGCCGAGGGCTACCTGCGCGCGCTCTGCGCTCGCAAGGTGACACTGAGGCCGCCGCGCGCCGCGGCCTGGTACCTACCCCTGGCGCGGTTCGCCCTCGGGAACCTGACCTACGAGCAGATCCTGGCCCAGGCCGACACCGCCGGCAAACGCGCCGAAGTCTACTTCTATGAAGCCATGCGCCGCCTGGCGGAGGGCAAAGCCGACGATGCCCACGCGCTGTGGAACAAAGTTCTCGAGACCAAGATGTTCTCGTTCTTCGAATTTGACATGGCGTCGCGCTATCTACGCACGGGCGCGCCCACCGGCGTGAGGCCCCCCGTGCCGGAGAGCGCCAAAACAATTTGATTCTCAGGGCCGACAGCGCTAAGGATTTGCCCCTGCGTCGGGTGCCGTGGCCAAGTGGTAAGGCGAGGGTCTGCAAAACCCTTATTCCCCGGTTCAAATCCGGGCGGCACCTCAAATCAGTTTTCCAAGACCGTAACTTCGTGGCGGCGCGGCGCTGCACTACCGGAGCGCCGTGGTGCCCATCAGGTGCTGGTCGACGCCGCGCGCGGCCTGACGGCCCTCGGGTTCCGTGAAGATCCGGGCCGCCCTTACCGCGACCACTGGAACGAACAGCTCTCCTCAAAATAGTCGTTGTAATTATTATCTGACGATGCCTAAATTACGGCTGCAATGCGTTACTCACTGTTAACTTGTCTCTCGTTAGTGTTGCTCACGGGCAGTTCGGGCTGCGCATCTGCTGTTCATCTTTACCTGTTGCCACCGCCGCCATCTGAGGCGGTCAGATCACAACTGGGAACGATTGGGGTAGTTTCGGCACGCTCCATCGCGGAAGCGAAGGTGGAGACGCCCGCGAAAGGATGGGCGTCGGGAGCCTGGAAGGGGGCCGGGCACGGAGCATGGGCGGGAGCGAAGCCAGGCGTTTTTATCGCTGACCATTCTTCGCGTCTTGAGGCACTGGCCGCAGGCATCGCTATTGGACTGGCCGGAGCCATGATCGGAGTCATACCCGGAAGCATACACGGAGCACTCACAGCACTGGCTACGGCGACGGTGGAGCAGGCCGATGCCACACTCGAAGTGGCCATCTCTAACTTTAAGGCGCAGTGTACAACGCGGGACCATGTCATTAAGGTTGCGCAGGATCAGACCCGTTACCGATTTGTCCTTCTCGCCGAGCAGGTGCCTGCTGCACTTACCAAGGAAGTCAGCTATCGTCCTTTGCCGGAGACAGGCATTGATACGATCTTCGAGATCAGCGTGCCGACGGTTAGCTTGGCAGCAGCTTTAGGTGCCAATCCGTCGATACGGCTATCCATGACGGTGCGCGCCAGGCTCGTTCGCGCAGTGGACAGCGAAGTGCTTTACGACAGCACCCTGGAATACTCGGGTGGGGAACGCTTGTTCACCCAGTGGGCATCCGACAACGCACAGCCGCTTCGCGAAGAGCTGGACATCGGCTACAAGGGCCTGGTTGAGAAGACCGTGGACGAACTGTTTTTGCTGCGACTTCCCAAAATAAAAGACTGAACCGATGAGACGCAATAGCAGGCTTCAACATGGATTATTGCTGTTCTTGTTGTGCATCCTGGGTTCCCAGTGCGCCGTGCCGCTCCCCGTCTCTGGGCTTCGGCCTGTATACCCGGAAGCCCGCCATAGCGCTTTTTGGGGTGTAGTAGACTCGGTAGTAGACTCGCTTCAGCCCACGTTACGATGGGAGGCGTTCCCCGGACACTATGATCCGGGACTGGACATGAGCCTAGTAGACAACGTGACCTATGATCTCAGAATTTTCCGGGTGGAACATGATAGTGTCGCGAAGTTGGCATACTCGCGAGAACTGTTGGCGACACCTTCACATACAATAGAACATCCTCTAGATCCTTCGGCCAAATACTTCTGGACGGTCCGAGCCAGATTCCAACTCAACGGTCACCCCAGGGTCACTCAGTGGGGAATAGCCTGGTCGCCGACGGAAAGACTGAATGAATGGGATGTCACTCAAGAGAACTTTGAGCGGACAGCCAGTAGAATACCTCTTGTCTCTCATCCCTTTTACTATCAATTTAGAACTCCAAGCCGGTGAGGTGAAGAAACCAAATGACACCAAATCACCCACCAAAAGCTTGATCCTGTCAGTTTTCCAAGACCGTAACTTCGTGGCGGCGCGGCGCTGCACTACCGGAGCGCCGTGGTGCCCATCAGGTGCTGGTCGACGCCGCGCGCGGCCTGACGGCCCTCGGCGATCGCCCACACGATGAGAGACTGGCCGCGGCGCATATCGCCCGCCGCAAAGATATCCCGCACGCTGGTCATCTTGTCGTCGTCGGCCTCGACGTTGCCACGCGCATCGAGCTTGACCCCAAGGTCGGTCAGCAGACCAGGACGTTCGGGTCCGACGAACCCCAGCGCCAGAAGCACCAGATCGGCGAGGATTAGCTTTTCGGTGCCGGGAACCGCTTCGAATTTTCCGTTCACGCGCCGCACGCCGACGGTCTGCAGCCCGGTCAATACGCCGCCCTCGCCGACAAACCGTTTGGTCGACACCGCGTAGGTGCGCGGATCGGCACCGAACAGCGCCGCCGCCTCTGCCTGCCCATAGTCGAGCTTGTACACCTTTGGCCACTGCGGCCACGGGTTGTCCGCCGCCCGCTCGTCCGGAGGCTGCGGCAAGATCTCAAGCTGCACCAGACTCTTGCAGCCGTGGCGCAACGACGTGCCGACGCAATCGGTGCCGGTGTCACCGCCGCCGATGACCACGACGCGCTTGCCCTTCGCCGAGTTGAACTTGCCGTCGGCGAAATTGCTGTCGAGAAAGCTGCGCGCCGACTGGGTCAAAAAGTCCATCGCCCCAACGACGCCCGCAAGATCCCGGCCCTCGATCGGCAGATCGCGCGCCGCGGTCGCCCCGCCCGCCAGCACCACCGCGTCGAATTCCTGGCGCAGCTTGGCGCTTGGAAAGGTCTTGCCGACCTCGGTATTGACCACGAAACGCACGCCCTCTTCCGCCATCAGGGCCACGCGACGTTCGACCAGCTTCTTGTCCAGCTTCATCGGCGGAATGCCGTACATCAGCAAGCCGCCGATGCGGTCCGCGCGCTCGAACACCGTCACCAGGTGGCCGACCTTGTTCAGCTCGGCTGCAGCCGCGAGCCCCGCCGGGCCGGAGCCCACCACCGCAACGCGCTTGCCCGTGCGTTGCCGGGGCGGATCCGCGACGATCCAGCCCTCGTCGAAACCGCGATCCACGATCGCGCACTCGATGCTCTTGATGGTGACCGGCGACTCGTTGATGCCGAGCACGCAGGATCCTTCGCACGGTGCCGGGCACACGCGCCCCGTGAACTCGGGAAAGTTGTTGGTCTTGTGCAGCCGGTCCAGCGCCTCGCGCCAGCGGCCCCGGTACACCAGATCATTCCACTCGGGAATAAGGTTGTTGAGCGGACAGCCCGTCGCCATGCCCTCGATCAACGTGCCCGTGTGGCAGAAAGGCACCCCGCAGTCCATGCACCGAGCGCCCTGCCCGCGCAGGGCTTCCTCTTCCAGGTGCCCGTGGAACTCGTTCCAGTCGCCGACGCGCTGGCGCGGCGCGCGCGCGATCTGGTGCAGATCCGCGCGTGGAACCTCGATAAAGCCGGTGGGCTTGCCCATTCGATTCCCCAGCCCCTACTTGCCGTGAGCCCGCGCCACATCTTTGATGTTGACCTCGAACGCCGCCATCGCTGCCTCGTCGGGCGACAGGCCGCGCAAGAGGAACTGCCGCTGCGTGTCCATCACGCGCCGGTAGTCGTTGGGAACGACCGCAACGAACAGCGGCTTGCACTGCGCCCAGTTCTCCAGGATGAAGGTCGCCCGCGTGCTCCCCGTGAGTTGCGCGTGCTTGCGCAGCAGGCGAAGGACGTTCTCGACCTCCGCTGCATCCTGGTCGCCGAGCGGCGAGAGGCTGACGAGTTCCTTGTTGCACCGCGTTTGCAGGCCACGCGCCTCGTCGTAGACGTACGCGATGCCGCCCGACATGCCTGCGGCGAAGTTGCGCCCAGTCGGCCCGAGGATCACAACGCGGCCACCCGTCATGTACTCGCAACCGTGATCTCCAACCGCTTCAACCACCGCGTCAGCGCCGCTGTTGCGCACACAGAAACGCTCGCCTGCGATGCCGCGAATGAAGGCCTCGCCGCTGGTCGCGCCGTACAGCACCACGTTGCCCACGATGATGTTCTCCGACGGAACGAACGTCGCCGCCGCAGACGGGTACAGCACGATGCGCCCACCGGACAGGCCCTTGCCGACGTAGTCGTTGGCGTCCCCTTCAAGCGTCAAGGTCACCCCGGCCGGTAAGAACGCGCCGAAGCTCTGTCCGGCCGACCCCTGAAAGTGCAGACGAATGGTGTCGTCGGGCAAGCCCGTCGGCCCATGGCGTCGCGTCACTTCGCTGCCAAGACGCGCGCCCACCGTGCGGTGAACGTTCCTGATCGGCAGCGTCGCTTGCACCGGCGCGCCACCGTCGATGGCGTCCCGGACCAGGGGAATGATCGTCGTGTCGTCGTACTCGCTTTGCAGTCCATGGTTCTGCCCAGTCTGGCAATAGACGCCGACGTCGCCGGACACCGCTGGCTTGTGGAAGATCGCGCTCAAATCGACGCCGTTCGCCTTCCAGTGGTCGACGGCGGACCGCGTTTCAAGGCACTCGCTCTTGCCCACCATCTCGTCGAACCTGCGGAATCCCAGGCTGGCCATGAGTTCGCGCACGTCCTGCGCCACGAAGCGCATGAAGTTGACAACGTGGTCGGCGGCACCCGCAAACTTGGCGCGCAGTTTCGGATCCTGCGTCGCCACGCCCACCGGGCAGGTGTTCAGATGGCACACGCGCATCAGGATGCAACCGAGCGCGACGAGCGGCGCGGTCGAAAAACCGAACTCCTCGGCACCGAGCAACGCGCCCACCACGACGTCGCGGCCAGTCTTGAGCTGGCCGTCGGTTTCGACCGTGATCCGGCTGCGCAGGTTGTTCAGCAACAACACCTGCTGCGTCTCGGCGAGACCCATCTCCCATGGAATGCCCGCGTGCTTGATGCTGGTGAGCGGCGAGGCCCCGGTGCCACCGTCGTGGCCACTGATCAAGACGACGTCGGCCTTCGCCTTGGCCACACCGGCGGCGACCGTGCCCACGCCCACCTCGGCCACCAGCTTCACGCTGATGCGCGCGCGGTCGTTGGCGCACTTGAGGTCGTGAATCAACTGCGCCAGATCCTCGATGGAATAGATGTCGTGGTGCGGCGGCGGCGAAATCAGCCCCACGCCCGGCGTCGCGTTCCGCACCTTCGCAATCTCCGGGTACACCTTCGATCCGGGAAGCTGCCCGCCTTCGCCGGGCTTCGCCCCCTGGGCCATCTTGATTTGCAGCTCCTGCGCCTGGACGAGGTAGTTGCTGGTGACGCCGAAGCGCCCCGACGCCACCTGCTTGATCGCGCTGTTCTTCGAATCGCCATTGGGCTCGCGCACGTAGCGCGCCGGATCCTCGCCGCCCTCGCCGGTGTTGGATTTGCCACCGATGCGATTCATCGCAATCGCCAGCGTCTCGTGCGCCTCCTTGCTGATCGAGCCGTAAGACATGGCCCCCGTTTTGAAACGCTTGACGATGGCATCGACCGGCTCGACCTCGTCGATGCTCACCGGCGACCGCTGCGGTGCAAACTCCATCAAGCCGCGCAGCGTACACAGCGTCTTGGACTGATCGTTCACCAGCCGCGCGTACTGCTTGTACGTGTCGTAACTGCCGGTGCGGCAGGCCGCCTGCAGCTTGTGGATCGTCTCGGGATTAAACAGGTGGTACTCACCGTCGCTGCGCCACTGGTACTGGCCGCCGTTGTCGAGGCCAAGGTGCGTCGTCGGACGTGACGGATACGCCCGCTCGTGCCGCAGGCGAACTTCCTCGGCGATCACCGGCAGGCCAATGCCGCCGATGCGCGACGCCGTCCCGGTGAAATAGTCATCGATCAACTCCTTGCCCAGGCCGATCGCCTCGAACACCTGCGCTCCGTGGTAGCTCTGCACCGTCGAGATGCCCATCTTCGAGATGACCTTGACGATGCCCTTGCCGACGGCCTTGATGTAATTCTTCTTCGCCACCGCCGCGTCCACCTGGCACCGCCCCGACTTGACCATCTCCGCGATGGTTTCGAACGCGAGGTACGGGTTCACCGCGCTCGCGCCGTAGCCAATCAGCAGGCAGAAGTGGTGTACCTCGCGCGGCTCGCCGGTTTCCAGCACCAGGCCGACCCGCGTGCGGCTGCCCTCGCGCAGCAGATGATGATGCACCGCCGCGCACGCCAGCAGCGCGGGGATGGGTGCCAACTTCGGGCCATGGTCGCGATCAGACAGAATCAGTATCTCGCAACCATCCGCCACCGCCCGGGCCGCCGCCTCGCACAGGTCGAGCAGCGCTTCTTCCAGTGCCTTGCCGCCGCCTTGCACCGGGAACAACGTCGACAGCGTCGATGATCGAAACCCGTGGCACGCCTTCGATCCGTCGAGCGAGCGCAGTTTTTCCAGCTCGTCGTTGAACAGCACCGCCGTGGGCAACTCGATCTGGTGCGCCGATTCGGGGCGCGGATCGAACAGGTTGCGCTCGGGTCCAATCGCGGTTTCCACCGCCATGATGATCTCTTCGCGGATCGCATCCACCGGCGGGTTGGTGACCTGCGCGAACAGTTGCTGAAAGTAGTTGTAAAGCGTCTGCGGCCGCACCGACAGCACCGCCAGCGGCGTGTCGGTGCCCATGGATCCGGTGGCCTCGCCCGCGCTCTGGGCCATCGGCAAGATCAGCTTGTCGACATCCTCGGTCGTGTACCCGAACGCTTCCTGCCGCACCGTCAGGGTTTTTTGATCCGGTTCAATCGCCGGTTTGCCTGCCGGTAAGTCGCCCATGCTGACGAGGTATTGCTTGACCCAGTCGGCGTACGGCTGCGCCCGCGCGTATCGGTCCTTGATCTCGTCGTCCGAGATGATTCGCTGCTGCGCGGTGTCGACCAGGAACATGCATCCGGGTTGAATGCGCCCTTTGGTCGCGATCTCGGCCGGTGGCAAATCGGGCAACACGCCGACCTCCGACGCCAGCGCGACCAACCCATCCCTGGTCACGTAATAGCGCAGCGGGCGCAGGCCGTTGCGATCCAGCACGGCACCGATCTGCACACCGTCGGAGAACGCAATCGCCGCCGGGCCATCCCACGGCTCCATCAGGCACGAATGGTACTCGTAAAATGCACGCCGCTCGGCGCTCATCGACTCGTGATGCGCCCACGGCTCGGGCACCATCATCATGACCGCGTGGGGCAACTCGCGCCCGCCCAGCGTCAGCATTTCCAGCACGTTGTCGAGCATGGCCGAGTCACTGCCCGTCTGGTCGATGACCGGCTTGACCTTGGCGATGTCGGTGCCAAACAGCGGCGATTCGAGCACGCTTTGCCGCGCGTTCATCCAGTTGACGTTGCCGCGCAGCGTGTTGATCTCGCCGTTGTGGGCGATCGTGCGGTACGGATGCGCGCGCGCCCAGCTTGGGAAGGTGTTGGTCGAGAACCGCGAATGCACCATGCACAGCGCCGACTCGACGCGTGGATCGCGCAGGTCGGGGAAAAATCCGTCGAGCTGGTCCGACGTCAGCATGCCCTTGTAGACGATGGTCTTGGTCGAACAGCTGCAGCAGTAAAACAGATCCTGCTGCTGCAAGCCGTGCTCGCGGCCGCGCTTCTTCGCCACGCGCCGAATGACGTACAGGCACCGCTCGAACGCGGCCTCGTCCGTGATGTTGGCACCGCGACCGATGAACACCTGTTTGATGACCGGCTGGCACTCGCGCGCGGTCTTGCCCAGGGCCGAATTGTCGGTCGGCACCGTCCGCCACCCGAGCACCGTCTGTCCCTCGCTGCGGATGGATTCCTCGAACAGTTGCTCGCACAACGCGCGCTCGGCGTCGTCGTCAGGCAAGAACAGCATCGCAACACCGTACTTGCCCGGCCCGGGCAGCTTGATGCCCTGTTCGGACGCGACCTGCCGCAGAAACTCGTGCGGCATTTGCAACAGCGCGCCCGCGCCGTCGCCGGTGTTGTCCTCGCAACCGCACGCGCCGCGATGGCCAAGGTTCTTGAGAACCGTCAGCGCGTCCCGGACCAGGCGGTTGGACTTGCGCCCGGCGATGTCCACCAGAAAGCCCACGCCGCACGCGTCGTGCTCGTGCGCGGGATCGTAAAGTCCCTGTTTGGCGGGCGGCATCTTCGGCCCTCCGCGTCCTACCTGTGCCATGGCCGTGAACCTGGGAAGCTAGCACCCCTCAATGTGGGTAAAACCCTGACCTTCGCCAGGCACGCAGATTTAACCGCCACGAAATGACCTAGAAACCTGTACGCAATCATGTTTCCGTCGCACCTGGAAACAGAAGTGCTATCTTCCGCATTGAAATAACAGACCATTTTAACATCATCGTCTGATGTTTCCAAAATCACCATGCGCGCACTGGTCGTAACCTCGAAGCCGAAGATTGCCATCTCCGAGCCCGATTCACCCGCCGCCGCCTTGCACGAGCTCGGCTGCGACGTGGTGGCGTGCGGTTACGACCTGGATGATCTGCCCGACGACATCGACAGTCGGCGACCATCGGTGGTGGTGATCGATGCGGGCGCGCATCTGGAAGTCGGACGCGCGGCGATCAAGCGCATGCGGCAGGTCAGCACGCTCATCGACGTGCCTGCCCTGCTGTGCGTCGAGGTGTCGCGCCTGCCGGGCCTCGATCCCGAACTTGGCGTCGACGACTTCGTGTTGTCGCCCATCGTCGGGCCGGAACTTTACGCGCGGGTGCGGCAACTCGACTGGCGCCTGTCGTCGTTCCGCGCGGCTGGCCGCATCAAGCTCGGCGATCTGGTGATCGACACCGTGGCGGTCGAGGTCACCTACCGCGGCCGACAACTCAAGCTGCCGCGCCAGGAATATCAACTGCTGAAGTTTCTGGCCGCCGGCGCGGGCCGCGTGTTTTCGCGCGAGCAAGTGCTGTCACGCGTGTGGGGCTACCGGTACACCGGCACCACGCGCACCGTCGACATCCACGTGCGACGGCTGCGATCGAAGCTGGGACCGGGCGCGG
Organism: uncultured Myxococcales bacterium; assembly: GCA_964431675.1. Taxonomy (GTDB): domain Bacteria; phylum Myxococcota_A; class Polyangia; order Fen-1088; family Fen-1088; genus CAYSKR01. The sequence goes on along the minus strand of CAYSKR010000188.1, from coordinate 15,621 downwards.
AACTCATCGAGACCGTGCGCCACGTCGGCTACAAGATGAAGGTTCCGCGGCAGTGACGTCCGGGCAGGCCCGCGTGCCGTTGCGCGCGGCTTACCAGGGCGAGCGCGGCGCGTTCAGCGAGGAAGCAGCGCAAAAAATCTTCGGCGCTGGCGTCGCCGCCATTCCCCACCAGACGTTTGCAGACATCTTCGCCGCCGTTGCGGACGGGCGGGCCGACTGCGCCATCGCGCCGATCGAGAACACCCTCGCCGGATCGATCATCAAGAACTACGATCTGCTGGTCGAGCATGACTTGACCATCGCAGGCGAAGTCGTCGTTCGCGTCGTACACAACTTGATCGGCTGTCCCGGCGCAAACATTGGCGACATAAGGCGCGTCCACTCGCATCCGGTGGCGCTGGCGCAGTGCGAACGCTTCCTGGCCGCACACCCGGGCGTGGAAGTCGTTCCCGCGTACGACACGGCCGGTAGCGTGAAGATGGTGATGGAACGCGGCGCACCGGACGAAGCTGCCATCGCCAGCGCAGCAGCAGCCACTGCATGGGGTGCCCATGTTCTGGTCGCGGGCATCGAAAGCAACCCGCAAAACTTCACGCGCTTCTTCGTGCTGGCGCGCGCGAATCGCGCGGCGACTTTGACCCCGGCGTCTGCGTCCGTCGGTGACCGCAAGACCAGCCTCGTCTTCCGCGTCGGCAACAAGCCCGGGACGCTGTACCGCGCCCTCGCCGCATTCGCCGAAGAGAACATCGACTTGACCAAGATCGAATCGCGCCCCATCGAAGGCCAGCCCTGGGAGTACTCGTTCTACCTGGATTTCCTGGGCGACCAGCGGGATCCGCCCATCGCCCGTGCCCTCACGCGCCTGCACGCACTTGCCGACAGCGTGCGCCTCTTCGGCTCGTACCCCCGCGCCGCCGCGCCGTAAGCGCGCGGGTTTGCGTGGTATTGTCGGGGCATGGCCGCGCCCGCCCGACGCCTGGCAACGTACGAGGATGTGCTTGGCGCACCCCCGAACAAGATTGCCGAGATCATCGACGGCGAGTTGCACCTGAGCCCGCGCCCGGCCAAGCCGCACGCGGCGGCGGCCTCGGCCCTGCAGGAAGAACTCGGCCCGCCGTTCAAGCGCGGCCGCGGGGGGCCCGGCGGCTGGATCATTCTCTTTGAGCCAGAATTGCACCTTGGTCCCGACATCCTGGTGCCGGAGCTCGTCGGCTGGCGCCGCGAACGCATGCCGACCATGCTGGCCGACGAGCCGTATTTCACGCTCGCGCCCGATTGGATCGCCGAGGTGGTGAGCCCGCGCAGCGCGAAGTACGATCGCACCGACAAGCTGCGCATTTATGCGCGCGAATGCGTCCCCTGGGCGTGGATCATCGACCCGTTGCAAAAGACCCTTGAAGCTTTGCGCCTGGGTGCCGATGGTTGGACGGTGCGCGGCGCGTGGCGCGACGACGCGCGCATTCGCGCCGAACCGTTTGACGCGATCGAACTTGAGCTGGGCGTGTTATGGACGGATGTCGTGATTCCAGAATAGCCTCGGAGGAACCGCAACGAAATGACAAACCCCAAAGACCAACTCTTCGTCGGGCTCGACATGGGCGGCACCGACATCAAGGCCACGGTCAGCAACGGCATCGGAGATATCCTGGTCGCGACCTGCGACAAGGTGCTCAGCCTCGCGTCCGAGGGACCAGCCCAGACGGTCAAGCAGCTAGCGCTGGCGGGCGAAAAAATTCTCGCCGCAGCAGGCGAAAGCTGGGATCGCGTCGTGTGCGTCGGCCTCGACACGCCCGGCCCGGCGTCGCTCGATGGCGTCCTTTACCGATCACCCAACCTGAAACACGCCGACTGGCCGAACTTCCCGATTCGCAAGGCGCTGGAAGATCACCTGAAGAAAACCGTGATCTACAACAACGATGGCAACGCGGCCACGTACTGGGAGTACTTCAAGCGTTTTGCCGACGACCGCACCAAGATCCTCGGCGCGGCGATCCTGGGCACCGGCCTTGGCGGCGGGCTGGTGTGGGGCGGCAAGGTGCTCGCGGGCGCGCGCGGGTTCGGCGGCGAGTTCGGCCACCTGCGCTTGCCGACGCACGAGCTGGTCATGGACGCCGATGTGCCCGTGTGCGGCTGCACCAAGAAGGCGTGCGCCGAATCGTTCATCAGCATCGCGTCGCTGGATCGCGCCTTGCGCAAGGAGCTGGCCAAGCCCGCAAACGCAGGACACGCGCTGCAGCAGCTCCCCGATCAGGGCCGCGACCGTGCGCTCAAGTTGCTGGGGCTCGCGCAAAAAGGCGATGCGCTGGCGCAAGAGCTGTTCGACCGGCAGGCCGACGCACTCGGCTTGTTGTTCGTGCAACTCGCCAACGGGTTCGACCCGCACGTGCTGCTGATCGGCGGTGGCCTGACCGAAAGCGCACCCGCGTTCCGCGATCGCTACATCGATCGCGCGCGCGCCATGTTCGCGCGCGAGGCGTTCCCGCTGTCCGCCAAGGAGACAGTCATCGAGTTCTGTTCCGACCAGGATCTCGCCGGCTGCCGCGGCTCCGCGTTGCTGGCCCGGCAAGCTTGATCCGCCCGTCAGATCCTGCGCCGCGTAGGGCCGGTCAGGGCACGGTGATCGCGGTGGATCCCATCAATCCCTGGTACGTCGCCATGATCGTCGCCGTTCCCATCGCCTTGCCGGTCACCATTCCGCGCGGGATGTCGTTCGACACGGTGGCCACATTCGCCGCGGTGGAGCCCCAGATGGCCAGGTTGGTTACAACCTTTGTGTTGCTGTCCGCGAACACAGCGGTAGCTTTGAACGAGAGTGTCTGACCGACGGGCACCGAGGCCGTGGTCGGCGTCACCTCGACCTTGGTCAGGGCTGCGGTGGTCACCGTGAGCATGCCCGACCCCATCTGCCCCTTGTAGGCTGCGGTGATGGTCGTCATGCCAGAGCTGACCGCGCTCACGCGGCCTCGGGAGCCTGGACCGGTGAAGGGCCCAGGCGCGGCGCTGGTCACCGTCGCCACATCCGCTCGCGACGAGCTCCAGCTCGCCAGGTCGGTCACATTCCAGCTGCTGCCGTCCGAATAGGATGCAAAGGCCGTGTACTGCTCGAATTCCGTGGCCCGCAACAGGTTGGTCGTGGGGCTCACGGATATTCCGGTCAGCATCGCGTCGGTCGCAACCAGCGTCACCGTGCCGGAGGTTCCCATCCACTCGGCTTTGATGGTCGTCGTTCCGGCCTTGAGCGCGGTCGCGCGGCCCGGGGGCGGTGGGGGCGGAAAACCGCCGCCTCCATTGGAAATAGCCGCCACGGTCGCGTCCGACGAGCTCCAGAACGCGACCGTGGTGATCACGTGGCTCGATTGGTCGCTGTAGTTCGCCGTGGCGACGTAATTCTCGGTCTGACCGAGGACCAGCTTGACGCTCGCCGGGCTCAGGGTGATGCCGGTCAGGGTCGCGCTCTGCACCGTGACCGTGGCCGTGGCGGACACCACCGTCCCCGTCAGAATCTCGCGGTAGGTCGCTGTAATCGTGGCCGTGCCCATGGCGATTCCGGTCACCTGGCCGCTGTTAGCCGGAACCTTGGCGGCATCAATGTTCGAACTGCCCCACGTGCTCTGGTTTGTCACCGTCGCCGTGTCGTTGTTGTCGTAGACCGCTATCGCTTTGAACAGCCACGTCTGGCCCACCCGGATCGTGGCCGAGGTTGGCTCCACCCGCAGCGAGGTGAGAACGCGGGGCTTTACCACCGTCACCACCACCATCCCGACCTTGCCCATGTAGGTGGCGGTGATGGTTGCCGTGCCCGCGGACAGGGCCTGCACCAACGGGCTGCCGCCAAAGGACGTAAGCCTTGCCACGGCCGGGTCGGACGAGGTCCATATGACACCGTCGGTGAAAGTACTGAGAGTTCGCAAGCTCCCGTCCGCATAGGACGCGCTGGCGCTCAAAAACTGGAACCACTGCGGCCCACCGACGGTCAACGTCACCGGGGACGGACTGACCAGAACCGACACCGGGGCGGAATCCGTGCAGGTAAGCGTGGTCGTGTCCATCTTGCTCATGAACATCGCGGTGATGGTGGTCGTGCCGACCTTGAGGCACGTGGCGCGGCTGCCGAACTGTCCAAACGCGGCGACCGTCGGATCCGACGATGTCAGCGTGGACATGGAGGTTACGGTGCGACTGGTGCCGTTGGCGTACACTGCGGCCACCCCGAAAAATTCCGAAATGCCGACTCGCCGACTCGGGATAAACGGCGTGAGTACAATCGACGTAAGGTCCGACGACGCCACAGTCAGCATCCCGGTGCCCACCTTGCCGCTGGCGGCATGGACCGCGCGTACGGTGGTCGTGCCCGCCGCAATCCCCTGGGCCAGGCCCTTGAAGAAGCTGTTCACCACGAATGCAATCCCCGCGGGCGACGTAGACCAGGTCACGTCCTGGGTGAGGTCCGCTTTGGTGCCGTCGCTGTAGGTCCCCTCCGCTCGCAACTGCACCCAAAGGCCGACATCGACCGCGGCGGGGTTGGGGGTGATGGCGATGCTGCTCAGCGTTGCGCCAGAAACCGTGATCTTGGCCGTGCCCGTGCTGCCACCAAACGACACCGTGATGTCCACCGGGCCTCCGACCATGACGCCCGTGACCTGCCCCGCGGTCGGCACCGAAGTGGACACCGACGCGATGGCACCGTTGGACGAGGTCCAGACCCCGTCTGCGGTCACGTCCTTGGTGGTGTTATTCGAGTAATTGGCGGTGGCGGTAAGCGGCAGCTTCGCGCCGATCGGAACCGTGCCTGCGGGCGGCGAGACCACCAGACTGGTCAGCGTGACCGCACTGACCGTGACGAATGCGCTGCCTGATACCTGGCCGATCGTGGCCCTGACCGAGGTCGATCCCACGGCAAGGCCGGTGGCGACGCCCGTGCTCGACACCGAAATCACGGCGCTGTCACCGGAGGACCAGACGGCGCTGCCAGTGACATCAGCGCTGGTGCCGTCGGAGTAAGTGGCGGTGGCGGTAAACGCCTGGGTGGTATCCCTTGGCAGCGTGGGGTTTACCGGGGTTACACGGATCGAGGTGATGGTCGCCGACATGACCATGACGCTGGTGGTGGCCGTGACCGCGCCGAGCCGGGCGGTGACCGTCGCACCCCCGGTGGTCTTGGCCGTGGCCACGCCCGCATTGCCAAGGCCACCGGCGAATTCGAGCACCGCCGGGTTGTTGGATTCCCAGGTGACCTGGCCGGTCACATCAGAGGTTGTCCCATCCGAGTAAAGGCCCGTGGCAAAAAACCTCTGGATCACCGTGCCGGTGGCCGGGAGCCGAATCACCGGCGTCACAGGCGTGATCTCGATCGAGTTCAAGGTGGCCGCCGTGACCTCGATGGTGGTTGAGCCGACCTTGCCCATGAAGTTGGCCGTGACCGTCGCCGGGCCGACGCTCGCGCCGGTCACCTCGCCCTGGGCCGAGACCGCTGCCACAGCCTGGTTGTTCGAGCTCCAGGATGCTTGCGCCGTCACGTCTTGTTTGGAGCCATCCGCGTAGAGGGCGAAAGCCGCGAGCTGGGCGCGCATGGCGCGAGGCAGCTTGGACACCGGCGACTCGACCACGACGGAGGTCAGCGCGGCGCTCGTGACCGTCAGGTTTGCCGTGGCGCTAAAACCCATGTATGTCGCGCGGATCTGGGTCGTGCCCGCCAAGTTGGTGGCCCGCACCGTGCCCTGCGCCGTGACGTACGCGACCGTCGTATTGTTCGAATTCCAGCCTGCCTGCAGGGTCACGTCCTGCGGGGGGCCGCTCGAGAACCGAGCCACGGCCCGGAACATCGCGGTCGTGTTGACCCCGGTAGTGGAAAGCAGGGGTGTGATGTCGAGACGGACCAGCCCGACGGGCGGGGACGTGACCGTCAACGTGGCGAACGCGGAACGGCCCATGTAGCTAGCGGTGATCTGGGCCGTGCCCGTCAAGTTGGTGGTCCGCACGGTGCCCGGAGCGGTGACGTACGCGACCCCCGAATTGGACGATGTCCACTGAGCGGACGCGGTCACGTCCTGCGGGGGGCCGCTCGAGAACCGAGCCAATGCCTGGAACGTCGCGGTCGTGTTGACCCCAGCGAAGGCGAGCGTGGGTGTGATGTCGAGACCAATCAGCACCGGAATCATGGGGCCGGTAGTGACCATCAACGTGGCGAACGCGGCACGGCCCATGTAGCTAGCGGTGATCTGGGCCGCGCCTGCGGTGGTGGTCCGCACGGTGCCCGGCGAGGTGACGTACGCGACCCCCGAATTGGACGATGTCCACTGAGCGGACGCGGTCACGTCCTGCGGGGGGCCGCTCGAGAACCGAGCCAATGCCTGGAACGCCGTGCTCGTGTTGACCCCAGCGGAGGCGAGCGTGGGTGTGACGTCGAGACCAACCAGCTCCGGCTGAACCAGAGGCGGCACATCGATGGGTCGCTCGATGCCAAGCAGATCGGTCCTGGTCGCGTCGCCAGCGTCGCCAGCGTCAGACGACGGGCCGGTACCGGGACCAACGCTGGCCGATCTCAACCCATCGCGGCCGCAGCCTGCCGCGACCAGCACCAACATCAAGGCCGCGCTACCTGCGCGCATCCCCAGGCGATCACGCATCAGACAAGATAGGAATGAAATCATCGAAGCTCCCTTGTAGATTGCAGTTTTAGAAGGAAGAAGATTAAGGACACAAATCAGCCGTGAGAATACCCCACTATTGCACACGGTTGCCATGCTACCACCTTTTTCCCAGGGTTCCGGACAAAGTCGACGCGACCACAGCCGATTGACCCCCCGGGGCCACGTTGCTAGTTTTCGCGCCCGATGAAGAAGATTCGCGCGGGAATCATTGGCAGCGGCATGATGGGTCCGATCCACACCGAGGCACTGCGGCGCCTCGGTTACGTGGACGTGGTGGCGCTCGCGGAAGCCAGCGACGACCTGGCGCGGAAGAAGTGCCAGGAGCTGCACATCCCGAAAAGCTACGGCGACTTCCGCGCGCTGATCGCCGATCCCGAGATCGACGTCATCCACAACTGCACGCCGAACATGCTGCATTTCGAGGTGTCGAAGGCCGTCATGGCGGCGGGCAAGACAATCGTTTCGGAAAAGCCCCTGGCGAAAACCATCGAGGAGTCACGCGAACTCGTCGCGCTCGCAGCCCAGACGGGCGTCGTCAATGCCATCCACTTCAATTACCGCAGCTACCCGCTGGTGCAGCAGATGCGCGCGATGGTCAAGCTCGGCGATCTGGGCCAACTGTTCCTGCAGCACGGCTCGTACCAGCAGGACTGGCTCATCCACGACACCGACTACAACTGGCGCATCGAACCCGACGTCGGCGGCGAGACGCGCGCGGTCGGCGACATCGGCAGCCACTGGTTCGACACCACGACGTTCATCACCGGCGATCCCGTGGCCGAGGTCATGGCCGATCTCACCACCGTCCACAAGACGCGCAAAAAGCCACGCCAGGCGATCGAAACCCACGCCGGCAAGGGGGCGGCACCGGCCGAGACCGACGACGTCCCGGTGACGACCGAGGATTGCGCGACCATCTTGTTTCGCACCAGGAGCGGCGCGTCCGGATCATGCGTCATCAGCCAGATCTCGGCGGGCCGCAAGAACCGCCTCTGGTTCGAACTCGACTACGCGCATGGCGCGCTCAGTTGGAATCAAGAAGAGCCCAACACCATGTGGATCGGGCGGCGCGACACGCCCAACCAGAGCCTGATGAAGGACGGCTCGCTGATGCACCCCGAGGCGCGTGCATCCGCGCACTATCCCGGCGGCCACCCCGAGGGCTATTCCGAGGGCCCGCTCAACACCTTCGCCAAGGTCTACGAATACATCGCGTCGGGACGCCAGGGCGCGCCCACGTTCCCGACCTTTCAGGACGGGTACAACGCGATGGTCACCTGCGACGCCATCTTGCGCAGCAGCCGAACGCGGTCGTGGACCAAGGTATCGTCCTGAACCGCAGCACGCGTGGGCCCGCGGGGGTGCATTGACATTCCAATTCGGCTTCACCAATATGCCGACATGAACAACGAAAAGCGGCTTCTGCTGGCTGGCTTCACCGCGATTCTGGCAGCGGGGATGGGGTTCGCATTGCGCGGCGGCATCTTCGACAACTGGGCGGTGGAGTTCGGATTCACGAGTTTGCAACTCGGTGCCATCGGCGGTGCCGGCTTCACGGGTTTCTGCTTCGGCATCATCGTCGGCGGAATCCTGGCGGACCGGCTGGGCTACGGGAAGTTGGTGATGGCCGCCTTCGCCTTGCACGTGCTGTCGGCCCTGGTCACGTTTACGGCGACCGGCGGCGGGGCCTACAACTCGCTGCTTTGGGGCATGTTCATCTTCGCCCTCGCCAACGGAACGCTGGAAGCGGTGGCGAATCCGCTCGTGGCGACGCTGTTTCCGCAGAATCGAACCCACTTCCTCAACATCCTGCACGCCAGTTGGCCGCTGGGCATGGTCCTGGGCGGGGTGGCCGGCTGGATCCTGGACGACCAGCTCAAGGTACACTGGAAGATTCAACTCGCGCTTTACCTCGTGCCGACCCTGATCTACGGCTTGATGTTCCTCGGGCAGAAGATGCCGAAATCCGAGGCGTCGCAAAAAGGCCTGAAGCTGGGCGAGATGTTCAAAGATGTCGGCATGCTCGGCGGCCTCGTGGTCTGCTTCCTGCTGGCGATGTTTTTCCGTGGCGTCCTGGTGGCATGGATGCCCGACGCCGCCACACCCGCTGGCTACGCCATCGGCGCGGCCCTGCTGGTGGCCATTGCCGTGATCACCAAGTTTTCGCCCGGATCGATCTTGCTGTTTGTTTTGTTCGCCGCGCACGCGCTGGTCGGTGCCGTGGAACTCGGCACCGACGGCTGGATTCAAAACATCACCGGCAACATCCTCAGCTCGCAGGAAGGCAAGTTCCTGTTCATCTTCACGTCGCTCGTGATGTTCGGCCTGCGCTTCACCGCGCACTTCATTGAAAAGCACCTGAAGCTGTCACCCATCGGCATCTTGTGCATCTGCGCCGTGCTCGCGTGCATCGGCCTGAACTTGACCAGCGGCGTGACGTCTTTTGGCGGCGCGGTGCTCGCCCTCGCCATCTATGCCCTAGGCAAGACCTTCTTCTGGCCGACGATGCTGGCGGTCGCGTCGGACCGATTTCCGCGCACCGGCGCCGTGGCCATCAGCATCATGGGAGGCATCGGCATGATGTCGGCCGGCCTGCTGGGGTCGCCCGGCCTCGGCTACGCCAAGGATCGCTTTGCTGGTGAGGAACTTCGCATCGCCAACGCGGCGGTTTTCGAGCAGAACAAGGCTGCGGGCCCGTCGAGCTTTCTATTCTTCGCCCCGTCGGTCGCCATCGACGGCAAGAAACTGGGCGAGATCAAGGCCAAGCCCAAGGCGGAGCGCTCGGCGAACGACGCGGCGATCACGGAGGCGGACATTCGCGGCGACCGTCGGACGCTGACGGCCGACTCGTTCATCCCCGCCACCATGGCGGTTATCTTTCTCGCGCTGCTGATCTACTTCCGCTCGATTGGCGGCTACCGTGCGGTGTCGCTGACGACGACCTCGAGCGACAAGCGCGAGGCCGGTTCCACCGGCTAGATGACCTGAATGCGCGCGAGGTATTCCTGCCACGGAAGGACCTCGATGCCGCCCGGCAGCCGCCGAGGCACCGTTTCTGTGCATACGATCCAGCGACGGCGGAGCGGCATGTCTTCGGCCAGCGCAACAAGGCCTGCCACGTCACCGTCGCGAACCGTCCCGGCTTTGAACTCCACCGCCGTGTGATCGTCGAGCAACAGGTCGACCTCGAACCCACTGGCCGACCGCCAGAAGCGCAACTGTTCGAATCGCCGATCGTGGTGAGCCGCCGCCAGCGTCTCGAGCACCATGCCGTGCTCGAACGCATGCCCGAACTCGCGCGTCTTGCTCGACAGGGTTCGGCCGAGCAATACGTTGGGAATGCCGCAGTCGAAAAAGTAGAATTTCGGGCTGTGGATCGCACGCCGTTTCCTGGATCGTGTCCAGGGCTGCAGGCGAAAACCCAGCAACGTGTCCTCAAGAATCTGAAAGTATTCCTGCACCGTCTTGCCTGAAACGCCGCAATCTCGCGCGATGGGCGCATACGACAGCAATTGCGCGTTGGAAAGTGCAGCGGCTTCAAGGAAGCGGCTGAACGTCGCCAGGTTACGGACAAGCCCCTCGGCCTGGATCTCCTCGCGCAGATACTCGCCACAGTAAGCCCGCAGTTCGCCTGCGGGATCATCGGCGAACACCACCGGCGGCAGACCGCCGTGTTGCAAGCGCGGCAAGAGCTGAAATTTGGATCCGAGTTCTTGCCAGGTCAGGGGAAAAAGTTGCGCGCTCCGAAGGCGGCCAGCAAGATTGGTGACGCCGCGCCTGCGCAGCGCTCGTGCGCTTGACCCGGACAGGATGAACTTGCGTCTGCTGTTCTCGATCAGCCAGTGAACCTCGAACAACAGATCTGGAAGACGCTGAACCTCGTCAATGACGATGAGGCCGTCTCCCTCGGCGTAGCGCTCCCGAAGCAGTGCGGGCCGAGTGGCGTAGGCAAGAAACTCGTCGGTCTTGAGCAGATCGATCCACACGTCCGCCTGGACCTGCTTGCGCAGGTACGTGGTCTTGCCCACGCGCCGCGGCCCCAGGAGCAGGACGTTCTGCCCACGGGGCAACCGCAGCCGCCTATCGATAACCATTAGTTCACTTTATCATGATAAACGGGAGTGATGGTACTTGAAGGACCGAGGCATCACCGAGCACCAGCACACCGCTGAGCCGTGGCGAAGAAATCCGCGGAATTCCTCGGTCGCCCGATGTAAAGTGCCGCCATGCTTTCCCATGTGGTCTTGTTCTGGACTGACCCCAAACAGCCCGACGCCCCCGCCAAGCTGGCCGCGGCCGGGCGCGAATACCTGGCCCGGGTTCCGGGCCTGATTTCGTTTCACGTCGGACTGATGGTGCCGAGTCACCGCGAGGTCGTCGATCAGACCTACCAGGTTGGCTTCAACATCACAGTGCGAGACAAGGCCGCCGAGATCGCCTATCAGGAGCACCCTTTCCATCAAGCGTTCGTCAAGTCGTGCAGCTCGCTGTGGACCCAGGTCAAGGTCTACGACTTCGACGGACCGTAGGGCCGAGCAGGCGCAGTGAGATTTGCGGTGGGGCGGCGTGGCGCGATATAGGCGAGCGCAGTGCAAGCGCTCCGGACAAGACTAATCGCGCTGCTTTCGGTGCCCAGGCATCCGCGCGTGGCACCGGTGGCGGTTCTGCTCGTCTGTCTCGCCGGCACCGGCATCTACGCCCGGATCGTCCATCGTAGTTACGAGATCGACACGTGGCTATTCTGGTCTCTGGCAAGTCTATGGGCCTGGATGGGCGTGTTCAGCCTTGCCTGCCTTTGTGCGGGCCAGCGCGTGCTGCGCTGGCTTGGCGAGGACAATCGCCCGCCGCTCGAAGCCGCGGTTCAGAGCGTCGCGGTGGGCGTCGTCGTCTTCACGATGGGCATGTACGCAGGTGGCGCGCTTGGGTTCTATGGACGCGTCTTCGCCGTGGCGCTTCCGGCGGCCATGATCGCGATGGGAGGAGGCGATGCGATGCGTCTGTTGCGCGCCTTCGCGCGCGGGCGCGAGCAGCGCAACACCAACGCATGGGAACTAGCGGCGATCACGGGCGGCGTGCTGTGTGTTGCGATCATCTATCTGGGCGCGTTGACTCCGGACGCGCTGAACTACGACTCCACATGGTCCCATCTGGTCATCGCGCAGGAGTACGCCCGCGCGGGACGAATCATCCCGTTCCGCGGAAACTACAACATGGGGGTGCCGCACCTCGCCAGCCTCATTCATACCTGGGGCTACCTCGTTCCCGGCCTGCCGCATCCCGCCCTGCGCTGGATGATGGCGCTGCACAACGAGTTCGGTCTGTTCCTGTGGACGCTGGCCGGCGTGGCCGCAGGAATCCGGCGCCTGCTGGATCGCCCGGACCTGCGTGGGGCCTGGGCGGCGTTCTTCTTGTTCCCGATCATCTTCGTCTACGACAACAACATCGGTGGTGCCTCTGATCACGTGGCCGCGTTTTTCGCCGTGCCCATGCTGCTGGCAGCGTTCGACGCGGGAAAGTCGTTTCGGCCCCGGGACTGCGCGATCCTCGCCGTCGTGTCGGCGGGTGCCTGCCTGACCAAGTACCAGGCCGCGTACATCGTGTTGCCCATCGCGGGCGTGCTGGCGGTTCGCTGGACGCTTGTCGCTCGAAACGCCCACCTGGCAAGCGGCACCGAAGCGGCTTCAAGTTGGCGCGCGCTGTGGCAGGGCCCCCTGGTGCTGGTTGGATTGGGATCCGTGTTGATGCTTCCCCACTTCGCAAAAAACGTGATCTTCTACGGCAATCCGCTGTACCCATTCGCGCAAGAACTTTTCCCTCGAAGTTATCCGTCTCAACCTGGAACCGAACACATCTTTCGTGCCATTTTTACCGACGACAACTGGATTCCCAAGGGGACCGTCGCCCAAAAGCTGCGGCACGCACTCGAACTCTTCGCCACATTCTCATTCGAGCCGCACTATTCATTCACCAAGAACTTTCCGTCCTTCGGATCACTGTTCACGCTGCTGTTGCCCGTGCTGCTATTTCTGAAGGGCGCGCGCACGATCATCGTCACCGCAGCCGTCGCATCGAGTTCGATACTGCTGTGGGGCTACACCTACAACACCGACCGCAACTTGCAACTGTCGATGCCACTCATGGCCGTCGTCGTTGGCGCAACCTGCGTGCGAGCCTGGAATCTCGGCCGACTTGCCCGTCTGGGTCTGATCCCTATCGTTGCTCTGCAAATCGTGTGGGGAGGCGATGCGATCTTCTACTCGAGCCATGATCGCATCCGTGGTGCGATGGACCTTTTTCGCAGCGGCTTCGAGGGCAATGCCAAACACCGCCTGGACGTCTACCGCGCTGGATTCCGCGAGGCAACGGCCGCACTTCCTCCGAACGCCGTGGTCCTTCTACATACGTCCCACGTCTCGCTGGGAATCGAGCGCGAAATCATCCAGGACTGGACACCATTTCAAGGCATCATCAGCTACGATCGCATTCGCACACCCCGTGAACTCTACGACCTCTATCGTTCAATCGGCATCACGCACATCGTCTACTATCCGCGTAGCCGCGGGGCACCGTCCAAGCAAGAAGAAGTCGCTTTCGATGCGTTTATCACCCGCTGGGCTGAACCCGTGACCAACGCAAGCGGGCATCGCATCATGAAGATGCCGGACCGTGCGCCCCCCGTCGAGGCACCCTACAACGTCGCGATGATCGGAATGGGCAGTTACGGCGACGGCGTTTACCCGATCGAACGGCTGAACACCCAAGAGTACCTGCCGCAGCGCCTGATGTCTTTTTCCGGACCGTCTCGGACGCTGCCCACCCCGCCCACCGAACAACTCGGTGCGATCGCGGTAGTGGACGCCGTCTTCGTGCGCGAGGGGATGCGCCCAGCCGCCGAGATCGAATCTCTGCTGAAAACTGATTTCGTTCGCACCATCACATACCCCGGCTACTACACATTGTTTCTTCGCGGGACATTCGGCCGCTCAGACTGAAGCTCAAGAGAGATATTGAGCCGGCTGGCAAACCCGCGTAGAAACGGGGAACCGTTGTCGGTGTTTTCGCAACCGGCGTGGCCTTCACGAAGCGACCCATGGACGTCATCTCTCTCATCGTCCCCTGCTACAACGAAGGGAACCGACTCGACGACGAGGCTTTTCTTTCTCTCGTTCGCAGCGAAGAGAATCTCCGATTGGTGTTTGTCAACGATGGTTCGTCTGACGCGACCGCCGATCGTCTTTCAGCTTTGCACGCCAAAGAACCACGCCTCACTTCTGTCCTGACTCTCCAGCGTAATCAGGGAAAGGCAGAGGCGGTCCGGCAAGGGTTGCGGCAAGTTATCGAAGAAGGTGCCGTGTTTGTTGGGTACCTAGACGCTGACCTTGCAACCCCGGTTTCGGAAGTGAAACGACTTTGTCGGATCTTTCGCGACGGAGACAATGTGGTGCTGTTGGCAGCGCGCGTTTCCTTGCTCGGCCGCGAGATCAACCGCAACGCGACGCGGCACTACCTCGGCCGCGCGTTCGCATCAATCGCTTCCGCAATCCTGACCATCAAGATCTACGACACTCAATGCGGCGCAAAACTATTTCGGGTGACGCCAGCTCTCAGAGCGGCGTTGGACGAACCATTCCTATCGCGCTGGATTTTCGACGTCGAACTGTTGGGTCGTTTGGCGGTCGGAACGCCCGGCGTCCCTGGCGTCAATATCAGTCAAGTCGTTGAAGAGCCGCTGATGGCGTGGCGCGACATCCCGGGTTCAAAGCTACGACCTGGACATGGTGTCACTGCGGCCGGTGACCTGCTGCGCATTGCTCTCGATCTCCAGCGGAGAAGGAGGCTGGTCAGGGGACGCTGAGCGCCGACCATGTGCGGCATCACCCCCCGATGCGGCTCAGGATCTCGGCGTTGCGAGTATTTGGATGGCCCCGCTTCGCGAGCACGAATTCTCCCGCCGATGCGATCACTCCGAAGGCTCCAGTGCGGAGGGCCTCAATGACATGGCCGCGCTCCTCGCCACCACTCGGCATCTCGAACATCAAATAGTCTGCATCGAAAATGCCCATCCGTAGCGTGTAGGCATCCGGTCGCGCGGCAACCTGAGGCACCACAAACTCAGATGCGACGATTTTTGCCAGTGGGGGCACTTGCCCGATGAGCCTGTGTGCATTGTCGTGACGAAGATAATCGGCGCTGGTCAGACCAAAACGGTAGGCACCAAAGCCGCCGCGCGCGTTGTGCTTGTCGAAGATCGCACCAAATTGAAACGTGCTCACCATCATCGCAGCCGCGAGCGAAACCATCCAAGCCCTCCGGCTGGCCGGTCCAATCAGCCCGGCATACTCGCGCTCGCGAAACCGTTCAAGCGCTGCCACCACCGCAATGAAAAGGAACGGAGTCCAGTAGGCGGTGTACTGAAATGAAATCTGAATCTGCGGGGGATACTGGGTGGCCAGAAGCGTGAAGAAAAAACCAGGCACGCAGAGGAGGAGACCCACCGGCCTTCTAAACGGGAGGAAAGCCAGGGGAGCGAAAATCTCGAGTAGGTAGATCAACTTGTCCCGCTCGAGCAGCGTGGTCAGCGTGTAGTAAGGATTTGCGATCACTGTCTTCAAGACGCCACCGAATCCATGCTCGCTCGGCCCGAGCAAGTCCTTGTACTGGTGAACATATGCTTGAGCGCCGCCGAGGAAGCGCGGCATGATCAAGAACTTCAACATCCCGAAGAACATCCCACCGACAACCGCAACAACGAGCCCGGCAAGCGGCCTTTGCCCAGTCATCAGCAGGTAGAGGCCGATGACTGCGACTAAGGCAGAAACATCCTCGCGCACCGAGAAAGCGAAGGCGATAGTGATTGCCGCCAAGACGTCGCGCCGTTCCTGAAGCAAGTAGAGCGCACTGAGGATGAACGCCACCGACAGCGGTTGGTAGTGAAAGTCGTAAAGGTTCGCGCCGTGGACGGGTGGGTACA
>CAYSKR010000187.1:0-2770 GCA_964431675.1 uncultured Myxococcales bacterium | reverse complement strand
CGGCCCAACACCTGCAGTGAAGCGGCCGCCATGCCCCTCTTGTTTTTGGGGCTAGGCAGCCGTCGGCGAGCGGGCTAAACTGCGCCGTCATGGGAAAATACGTGGGTATCGGTGCGATAGGAATTGCGCTTGCAGCGCTCGGCACGGCAGCCGCGCCAGGCGTTGTCGGCGCACAAACGGTCGTCGCGGGGCCGGGCCTTGCAAAGGCTTCATTGAAGGAACGGCTCAAGAAAGGCGAGATTTGCACGGGCGCATTCCTCGGCTTGCTTGCCGGGGGACCGGCGGCACAATTCCTCGCTGGTCAGGGGATGGATTACTTCATCCTCGACATGGAGCACTACACCTTCGACCCGATCTCCGTGCGCGAGATGATGACCGCCGCACGCTACACGGGAATTGCGCCGATCGTCCGCATCGGAGAGCCCACGCAGGAGGTCACCCGCTGGCTCGACGCGGGAGCCGAGGGAATCGTTATTCCGGGCGTTGAGACCGTCGACCAGGCGAAGGCCCTGGTGAAATACGGCCGCTACACACCCGACGGCGAGCGCGGCGCATCGAGCGTGAACGCGACGACCAAGTTCAGCAAGCCCGCCGACCTCTCCAAGTTTCTGGCCGAGCGAAACCGCGACACCCTGCTCATCGTCATGATCGAGACGAAAAAGGGGTTCGCCAACATGGACAAGATCCTGTCGGTCCCCGGCATCGACGGCGCGATCATGGGGACCGGCGACTATTCGCAGGACATCGGTCTGGCGGGACAGATGGACCACCCCAGGGTGTGGGAAGCGGCCGACAAGCTCATCGCGATGGCGCGCAAGAAGAACAAGCTGGTGTCGATCCCCATCCGCAAGCCGGAGAACGTGGCGCACTGGGTGAAGGCGGGCCTGAACATGCTGACCTTCGTCGACATGAGCATGCTCAGCCAGGGCATTCAGATCAACTTCGCCGAGGTCAAGGCCGCAGTCGAGGCAGCCAAGTCCGCCTCAAAGAAGTAGCGGCACCTTGCACCCCGCGTTTTAGAACCGCACGAACGCATTCTATCGCTCATCTGCCCCGATGTCCCATGCGGCACCCATCGGACGATTCTGGTTGTCGATGTCGGTGGTGAAAGCCGGGGCCAGGCTGATCCCGCGATCAATGGCCAAGGCGCCAATCTTGAGGTGCAGATCCGTGGGCATGGCCAGGGAGGTGAACAGGCTTGCAGCGGTCACGGCCGTCATCGAGTTACTGCCCGGTGCCGTCATGTCGGACGAGATGTTGTTGGAAGTCGCGGTGGCCCAGGTGATCGCCTTGAAATCGGTGACCTTGTTTCCCACCGCGATCACGTTGCGAAGCACCTTGTCTCCGCTGTTGGCGTATTCATCAACGCCCGTCTGGGTACAGTTGTATAGCGTCATGTTGTCGACGAAGGCCGCCTGGACGAGTTGGATGCAGTCGCCCTTGATGCCGTACACGAACCAGTTTCTCAGGTATTCGGTCGCGCCCATGCCCGTCGTGTAAGACGTGAACGCCCCCGAGTTGTCGCTGCCGTCGCCCAGGTCATGCACCAAGAGGTTGCTATAGGTTGACTGATCTCCGTTCGTGCCGTCCGAACGAATTCCATACTTGACCCCGGTGCCGCCACTGCTGTCGGTGATCTCAAGCCACTCAATGCGCGTGTAGGGATCCTGCACGTCAATGGCCGCATTGACGCCGACGCCGACGCTGACGTCCAGCTTCGCCCCCGTTCCCGCGAGGCCGTTGTGCCTTTGATTCGCTGCCACGGTGAGCCGCATGTAGTGCGTGACATCGGTAGTGGAGCCGTCGATGACCACACCCGCCGTGAAGGGACCGTCGTTGTAACAAACGCCAACTTCGACGGCGTTGGTGGCCACGAGGTCACCGCCGCGCGCGGTTTCCCATGACGCCGGGTCGCCGTAGGCCCGCCTTGTTTCGTAGACGACGCCGTTGTGCGTGTTGACCGCAGCCGCCTGCAAGGTGACTTGAGTTGCCGAATCACGGGACCGGATGAACGTGGTTTCGTTTACTCCCGATGGATTCAGGACAAACTGATCGCCCTGCCCAATGTTGGCGGGAAGCGAAGCGCCAGAAAAGGTCACGACCGTGCCCCCGGCGACGACCGATGCCGTGCCGACGCCATAGATGACTCCGGTTTTGGTGCCGATTGATCGATAGTTGGTGCTGACGCCACCGGGTGCCATGTCCACCACATCCGACGGAAGGTCGGCCGCGACATCCACTGCAATGTCGGTCCCCGAATCCGTGCCGAAGTCTGCGTTGAAATCCGCTCCAATGTCGGTCCCGAAGTCGGTGTTCTGGTCGAGCCCCGCGTCTGTCCCGGTATCCTCGCCCACGTCCAGCCCGGCGTCCGCACCCATGTCGGTGCCGGCGTCGTTGCCGCCTGATCCGCTTGCTCCGGCGATGCCGCCGACACCACCGGCCCCAACCGAGCCGCCGACCCCAGCCGAGCCGCCGACCCCAGCCGAGCCGCCACTCCCGCCGGTTCCAGCCATTCCGCCCGAGCCGCCCATCGCCGATCCGCCCGTTCCCGGGATGCCGCCGGTGGCGACAACGCCACCTGTACCCGGGACGCCACCTGTCGCCGACATCCCGCCGGTTCCTGGCGTGCCGCCCGCGCCACCTCGGCCGCCGACGGTACCGCCGGTTGCGGCCATGCCGCCCGCGCCAGAGCCACTCATGCCGTTATCGGGAGGCGGGTCATCCGCGCGCGTCCGCTGCGCCGGAGCATCGCAGGCGCTCGCCAGTGCTC
>CAYSKR010000186.1:0-3547 GCA_964431675.1 uncultured Myxococcales bacterium | reverse complement strand
TGTGGTCTTGTTCTGGACTGACCCCAAACAGCCCGACGCCCCCGCCAAGCTGGCCGCCGCCGGCCGCGAATACCTGGCCCGCGATCCGGGCCTGATTTCGTTTCACGTCGGACTGATCCTGCCGAGTCACCGCGAGGTCGTCGATCAGACCTACCAGGTTGGCTTCAACATCACAGTGCGAGACAAGGCTGCCGAGATCGCCTATCAGGAGCACCCTTTCCATCAAGCGTTCGTCAAGTCGTGCAGCTCGCTGTGGACCCTGGTCTAGGTCTACGACTTCGACGGTCCGTAGGGCCGAGCAGGCGCAGTGAGATTTGCGGTGGGGCGGCGTGGCGGGTTGACCTGCGTTCTGGCGTCGGCAGGCCGAGGCTTCTACACTTCGCCGCGTGTGGGGCTCCCGAACGGACAATGTGACGTCGGCCAGCCGCAACGTTGCCATTGGTGTGTGCGCGGCGCTGGCATTCGGAATTGCGGCGTGGCAGCTCAACGGCCACTACCCCCTCCGGCAGTGGCTGTTCTGGGTGTACTTCCAGCTCTGGCTCAGCTGCGGCCTGTGGGCTTTCGCATGCCTGTCGGCGGGACACGCCATCTTGTCTCGCTTGCGCGGCGCATCGTTGCCCTTGCGCGAACACCTGCTGTTCTCCTTCGCCTGCGGTGTGCTGACCTTCGCCCACGGCATCTTTTTCATCGGCCTGCTCGGCGGACTTGGACCGGTGGCCTTCGCGGCGTGGCCGCTCGCACTCATCGGACTTGGTGGCCTGCCGTTGCTGCGATATGGCCGACGCGCCCTGCGGCACATCCGCGCGGCGCGAACGCGGCCGACCTTCGGACGCCCTTCGCCAGCCAGCTACGCCATGGCGCTGTTCGGTGCCGTTGGCGTTCTGGCCCTCTACCTGAACATCCTCACGCCCGCGAACATCGCATACGACTCCCGCTGGTATCACCTGGGCGTCGCCGAGCACTACGCGGCCGCCCACGCCATCGCGCGCTTTCCCGAGGGTTGGTTCCCCGGAGCGCTGCCCCAGCTTGCCAGCCACCTTTACACCTGGGCGTTCCTGCTTCCCGGCGGCGACTTGTTCACCCACGTCGAACTGGCGGCGCACCTGGAATTTGTGTTGTTCCTGGCCACGCTGGCGGGCATTCCCGTCCTCGTCCGGTGGCTGCTGCACGGCGCCCGGGCACCGATGTCCTGGGTGGCGCTGTTGTTGTTCCCAGGAATTTTTGTTTACGACTCCACCCTCAGCGGTGCGGCCGATCACGTCATGGCCTTCTGGAGCGTGCCGCTCTTTGTGGCGGCCGGAAACTTTTGGAAAACCTCCTCGACGAAGAACGCGGCCATCCTCGCAGCGATGGCGGCCGGCGCTGCTCTGACCAAGTATCAGGCGCTTTACCTGCTTGCGCCCATCGCGCTCGGGCTGGCGATCAATGCGGCCAGGAATTCATGGCGTGGCCGTTCGCTGCGCGCGTTGACCGCGCCGATCGCCCTGGCGGCAATCTTCCTGGTGTTGACCGCGACGCACTGGCTGAAAAACCTGATCTGGTACGGGGATCCACTGTACCCGCTCCTTCACCGCGCGCTGACGCTCCGTCCCTGGAATCCGGACGCCGACCCCGTGACCACCTTGCAGGGGGGCGGATTCGCGACCGAGGGAACGATCTCGCATCGCGCGTTTGAGTCGGCCAAAGCCATGGTGACCTTCTCTTTCGAAGCCCACGACTGGCCCGGGTTCCATCGCGACTGGCCGACGTTTGGATTTCTGTTCACGCTGTTTCTCCCTTTTCTCGTGCTCTTGCGCGGGGTCTCGCGAATGCGCGCACTTGCCGCCGCCTCGCTCGTGGGCGTGTTCATCTGGTTCTGGACGTTCCACCAGGGCCGTTACTTGCAAGCCCTCGTGCCCTGGATGGCCGCCGTGGTGGCCGCCGTCATCTGGCACCTGTGGAAGGGTGGTCTCCTGGCACGCGTCTCGGTCGTTCCCCTGGTCGCCTTGCAGATCGTCTGGGGAGGCGACCACTATTCGCTCCCGACCCACCACATGGCACCTCAACATCCGATGCGCCTCAGCATGGATCTCGTTGCGAGCGGCTACCAAGGGAGAGTTGCCGATCGCTTTGCACCCCCGAGCGAACTCGTCGACGTCGGCAAGACACTGCCACCGGGAACGCGCGTGCTGATCCACGAAAGCCACCTGCGCCTCGGCATCGGCGCTCCATCCGTCAGCGATGCCCGCGGCACCCAAGGCGCGCTGAGCTACCGCCGCGCCGACTCACCGCGCGCCCTCTGGGAAAAGCTCCGGGGCCTCGGGGTCACTCACGTCCTGTGGTCATCGCCCATGGGCCTTGAGACATACGGCGACGAGGCTGTGTTCTACGACTTTGTGACTCGGCACCTCGAAGACACGCGCACCATCGGCGCGTTCAAGGTTGGGCGCATCAGTGCATCGCCGCCACCCAGTGCCGCATACCGCGCGGTGGCAATTCTCGGCTGCGGCGTCGCCCACAAGGCGACCCTTCCCGAAGTCGACGCAAAGATCTGGACCGCGACCCCACCGCCGTTGCCCGCACAAATCGAGGAGATTCAGCGCGCGGTCGGCTTCATCTTGGTCGAAGCCAGTTGCCGTGACCGGTTCCCCACTGTCCTGGGCTTCAAGACGGTCACGTCGCGCAACGGCTGGGAGACATGGTCTCGGGATCCCTGATGAACCTTGCACGCGCTGTTACTGAGCAGGCGACTTGCTCTTCCGCTTGAGCAACACCAAGCTGGGGCGTTCGGCAATTTTTTCGAACTCACCCGTCGCCAGAACCCGTTCGGCGTTGCTGGCTCCGTGTTGGCCAATTCCATAAAGGATGTAGTCGGCATCGGTGGTGTCGCGCAGACTACGCATCTCGAGTCGAGAAATGTGCGGCATCTCCGCCTCACTGACCGCCACGGAAACGTCGGGGGGAATCATCGCGTGCAACTCGCGAAGATCGTGTTCTTTCTTCCTGTCCGCCTCAGTGGGCGGTCGCATCGAGAAGTTGTTGAAACCGCCGTGAATTGAGCCGCGAGGCGGAATGGCACCCCAGACAACGGTGCATAATGCGGTGCCTGTGATCAGGGCGAGCAGCGCACCTTGCCTCCGAATTAGCCCCGCGGGTGATGATCCAAATGCCGCCACGCCGAGGTCGGCCGCCGGAAACACATAGGGGAGGAAGTGGGCCGAATATTGGAACCCGATGTCGACGGTTGGGCCGTACTGCGAGGTCAGCACGGTGAAGATGGATCCCGGAACGACCGACGCGACAAGCATGCCGCGCCGGATCGGCAGAAATGCGAGCGGCAGCAGGATCTGCATGGCGTACCTCAGTTTGTCACCGTGCAGGAGTGACCCCAGGGTGAAAATCGGGTTGCTGACCATCGTGGCGATGATGCCGCTGAAATTGTGGGCACCCGCAGGGATAAGATCCTTGTAGATGTCCTGGAAGCCCCACGAGCCGAAACTCGGCATGATGAAGAATCGCATGGCGACGAAGTAGGCGCTCCCGCCGACCGCCATGACCAGGCCCGGGC
>CAYSKR010000185.1:0-4787 GCA_964431675.1 uncultured Myxococcales bacterium | reverse complement strand
CCAGTGCCATCCTGCGAGCCCCTTCGGCTCGCCCACCAGGGATGCACCCGCGGCTCTACCGGAGCCCGGCGGTTCAGGAATCCGTGTCGCGCGCGGGCCGCGATGCTCCCGAGCACCGTTCGCGCATCACCTTGCGCGACAACCTCAGTGTTCCGTTCGGCATCTCGATTCTGCCCGGATACGATGCCGCCCTTGCCCCGGGGCCCTCCGCGCTCTTCGCCCTTGGCCGCGCAGACGTGCTGAGGCTCTTCGCCGTGGACTACGCGCTTGTAGCGGACAAAGGCATGCCACCGCCGCCCGGATTCGAGCTCGTGCTCGTGCCCGCCCCGGGCGTGCGGCTGTATCGCGTCGAGGGCTCGCTGCCGCGCGTCTACCGCGCCAGTCGGACGGAAGTCCTGCCGCGCGCTTCGGCCGTGCGGCGCGTGCTTTCGGCCGACGTCATCAGCGGGGACACGGTCATCCTCGAGCCTGCCGAGGGCGCGCCTGTCCTCGATCCCAGATCGCTGCAGCGCCCGTCGCAGGCGCGGAATGGCTGCCGCTCGCTGACGTACGGAAACGACCGCATCGAGGCCGTCTGCCACGGCGAACAAGCCGGCGTGGCGGTGTTCGTCGAGCAACAGGCCGAGGGTTGGCGGGCCCGAGTGAACGGTGCACCCGCGCCGATCTTCCTCGCCAACACCGTGGGGCGCGCGGTCGCCGTGCCGCCGGGCGAAAGCCGGGTGGAGCTGACCTTTCACGCCCCGGGGCTCGCGACCGGGGCGGCGCTATCCGCTGCGGGGTGGATCGCATTGCTCGCGTGTCTCGTCGTCGGACGCGGACTGTCCTTTCGACGGCCGCAACGTCCGCCCGCTTGACCGACCGCACCGTTGGACGCGAGGCACTCTTGGCTAGAACCGGATGCCGAGGAAGGTGCGCAAGATCTGCGCCGAGGAGGACTCCTCGATCGAAGGTCCGCCGCTGCCGCTGCTGATGCGCCCGGGCCGGTCGAGAGCGCCCATGGGCCACAGGACGCCCCAGGTGGCACCCGCGTAAAACCCATCGGCCTGGTTGCGGTAAGTGAGGCCGAGGTTCATTTCAAGGCCGTAGGAAAGGGCGTTGCCCGGCGTGGACACGGGAACCGGCGCGAAGCTGTAGATGACCGCCGCAGACAGGCCCAACTGGCGCGTGTCGACCAGGTGCAGCCAGTAGGTCATCTTGGGTTTCAGGTAAATCGCGTTCGTGACGGTGCCGATGATGCGGTAAAACAAGATCTCGTCTACGCGGTAGTCGGGCGAGAACTTGAAGTCGCCGAGCACGGTGTCGCCGTTGGGCTGCTGCACAGATTTCCAGCGGTAATTCAGGTACGTGTTGGGGTTGTTGGCCTGGTCGCCGGTTGCGCCGCCGGTTTCAAACCCGACGAACAACGCCTTGGAAAAGAGGCGCAGCTCGGAGGCCATCACCCAGCCGAGCTGCCGCAGGGTCAGGCGGTCCTCGCCGCCTGTCGGGGGTGCAGCAGTCAAGGGCCCGGCGTTGCGAATGCGTCCGAACACCCCGGTGGTTTCCAGCTCGACGGTGAGCACTTTCCACTGCAGGCGCATCCACAGGCTGGGGATGACCGCCAGCGCATCGACGTTCTGCGTGAGATTGCGCGCCAATTCTTCGCGCGAGGGCGCGGCGCTGGCGTCCATGCCGGGCGCGGACTTGGGCAAGGAGAACACTTCGTGGTTCTGGTTGCGGTAGACGAGCTGTGCCGCGTAGTTGAGGACGACGTCGCCCCGGGACACTCGCTCGTCGCGGTGTCGCTCGGATTCGATGCGGGAGAGCCCGGCGGTGAACTGCTGCACGTCATCACCGCCGGATAGATCCAGCGGAATACCTTCGGGGTCGCGCTGGCCGATGTCGATCATGCCGACGTGGTGGCCCTTGGCACCGAAGTCCCACGACAGCGCGACCTGGTGACCATAAACCTGCGACAGTGCCATCACGCGGTCAACGTTGGTCCCGCCATCGCAGTCCTGGCAATCGCCGTTGTTGAACGCCAGGCCGCGCCCGAAGTGCCAGGGCATGCGCCCAAAACGTAGCGAGCCGAATTCCGAGTCCACTTCACCCCAGGCGCGCTTCGCGCGGATGCTGGATCGCAGGCCGTTGACGCCGACCTCGGGCGGATTCTGCGTCGTGTACAGCGCCGAGAGTTGCGCCTTGTTGGTGCGCAGATCATCGGCGCTTTGGTTCATCGCCTGCGCCACCGCCGCGTCCTGCTGGCGGCGGGTGACGATCACCGAGTCAGGGGTCGAGCCCATGATCATGTTGTCGAACACGTCGATC
Organism: uncultured Myxococcales bacterium; assembly: GCA_964431675.1. GTDB lineage: Bacteria > Myxococcota_A > Polyangia > Fen-1088 > Fen-1088 > CAYSKR01. Next base: position 2,483 of record CAYSKR010000185.1, on the reverse strand, counting down.
TGCGACAGCACGCGCACCTGATCGGTGATGTTGATGGTCGGTTCAAGCCGCAACCGCATGTTGCCGGCCCCGAGACCCCTCGTGTCGCAGTCGCCTTCGCGGACACCGCACTCGAGCGGTTGCGGAAACGGCGGCGTGCGCTCAGGATTCGCCTCGCCGCCCTGGCCGAAGATGTAGCCCTGGCCAAGGTTCAACTTGTGCAACCAGTCGGTGCGTACCCGCAGGTATCCGTCGAGTTCGATGATCTGGGTGCGGCGGCGGCCCTGTCCCGCGTAGCCGCCCAGCGGTTCGAGGTCACTGGCGCGCACTTCTTCTTCCTCGGGCGCGGTTTCCGCAGGACCATCCTCCTTGGGCGCGTCGCCCGGCGTCGGACGGCCCGCGCCCGGCCCGCCGGGGCCGAATCCGCCGCCCGGTTGCCCCGCACCGTACTGTGCGAATGCGGACGACGCGAAGAACAGCAGCGCGAAAAGACCGGCGGAGGCTGCGAACGTTTTCATGATGGCACCGCCTGACACAGCTCGAATAGCACGCCGCCCGTGGCTTTCGGGTGAATGAAGGCGGTCAGGTGGCCCCGCGCGCCCGGCCGTGGCGTCTCGTCGATCAAGGGGATGCCCGCCGCTTTTAGCGTCGCCAGGCTGCCGACCAGGTCATCGACCGCCAGGCAGACGTGATGCAGCGCCGTGTCACGCTGGTCGACGAAACGTTGCAAGCCAGGGTTGCCTGCGGAGCACACCATTTCGAGGGCGGCGTCGCCGCCATGCGGCTGCAAGAACACGACGTCGGTCTTCCGGTCGGCGACGTGCTCGGACTTGGTTTGCGCAAGGCCGAAAAGCCGCGCCAGGTCGCTTGCCGTCGAGCTCTTGTCGCCAACCGCGATGGCCACGTGGTCGATGTGCTTGACCTTGATCATGCTGGGCAGGGCGTGCAAAGAGCGCACCTTATAGCAGCGGTCCGGCCAGTCGGAAAGCGTATGATGCGAGGGTGGCGAAGTCCTCTTTGGCTCGCTCCTGCGGGCAACTTCTGACGGTGGGTTTCGACGGCAAGGCCGCTCCTGGCGAGCTGCTGGAACGCCTTCGGTCGTCACAAGTGGGCGGCGTCATGCTGTTCCGCCCCAACATCGGCACACCCGCAGAGGTGGCTGAGCTGGTTCGATGTTTGAGGCAGGCCGCACCCCCGGACGCTCCGCTGCCCGTCGCCATCGATCAGGAGGGGGGCCTTGTGCAACGCCTCCGTGCTCCGTGGACCGAGTGGCCCGACATGTTTTCGGTGGCGGCCGCGAATGAGCCCTCGCGCACTCGGGCACTCGGGCGCGCGCTTGGGGCCGAGCTCGCCGCGATGGGCATCAACTGGAACTTCGCGCCAGTGCTGGACGTGCACACCAATCCCGCCAATCCCGTCATTGGCAACCGGGCGTTCGGAACGACGCCCGCGGTGGCGATCGAACACGGGCTGGCTTTCTGGCGGGGCCTTGGTGAAGCAGGCGTCCTGGGCTGCGGCAAGCATTTCCCTGGGCACGGCGACACGCGCACCGATTCGCACCTTGATCTGCCCACGGTCGCGCATGACGAGGCTCGCCTGCGCAGGGTCGAGATTGCGCCATTCGCGGCGGCGGTGGACGCGGGGATCGAGGCGCTGATGTCCGCGCACGTCGTGTATCCAGCGCTGGATGCCGATTGGCCCGCCACGTTGTCCCGCAAGATCTCGACCGATCTGCTGCGCGGTTCGCTGGGGTTCACTGGGTTGCTGGTCAGCGACGATCTTGGCATGAGGGCGGTCGCCGATCGCTGGCCCATTGAGGATTTGGTCGTCCTTGGCCTGCAGGCGGGCATCGACTGCTGCTTGATTCGCGGCCCCGTCGAGCGGCAGATCGCTGCGCACGAGGGGCTGGTGCGCGCCGCGCAGGACAGGGCGGATGTCCGCGCGCGAGTTGAGGAAAGCGCTGCGCGCATGGCCACATTCAAGGCGAAGTTGCGTGTGCCGTTGCCGTCCGGCGATCCGGATGCCTTGGCAGCCAGCGCCGGTCCCGCCGTTCACCGCGCGCTCTCCGCTTCGTTCCCCCGCGTCGGCCCTGGCACAGCCAGTGGTTCTCAGGTCGCGACCACGTAGAAGCCTCAAAACCGTTCATATGGGGGGACCGCCCGGCGCCATGCCCTTCCAGCTCCGTCCAGTCGCTGCCTTTTGCCTCTGCGTCCCCCCAAACCCCCGCTCGGTGTCCCGGCAAAGCCGCGCCGCCGAGCCACTTTCTCCGACGGGATTCGGTCATGGGCGTGAACGGTTACGAAGTCTCAACGCGTCGAGCCGTGAAAATTCGGTGGGCGTCGCTGGATTTTCACGGTACGCTTTTGGGGTGGAACGGGATGTTCAGGTCGAAAGCATCGGGCGGGCGTTCAAGATCCACCCGGTCGTTGGGCTGCTCGGGCCGCGGCCGTGCGGCAAGACAACGCTGGCGCGCATGTTCGCGCGCACCTGGCCCGCGGGCAGGG
>CAYSKR010000184.1:0-11874 GCA_964431675.1 uncultured Myxococcales bacterium | reverse complement strand
TTCGCAATGAGATCGACCGCAACAACCTGGGTGCCACTTGCAACATGGGACGGGCATCCTTCGAGGCTTTCATCAAGCACGACAAGGCTCCCTGGAGTCTGTCGCGCGATACTCAGGCGCACGAGTACTGGTTTGGCGCGGCAGTTTACTTTCCTGCCGGCACTCAGACTCGCGGCAACTCGTCGGTCATCCTGCAATGGCATCCCTCGTCTAACCCCGGCAACACCATCCTGTACTTGCTCGACGATTTTCGATTCCAGGTCATGTCATCGGGCCTCATGGGAAATAATCCATCGAGCGCCGTATTTGGCACTGGAAAAACCGAGAAATGGAATGAATTCGTCGTGCATTTCATGCCGTCCAAGGATCCCAACAAGGGGTTTTTCAGGTTATGGCACAGGGAAAAGGACGAAGGTGAGTTTGCGTTGCGGGTTGACTACAAGGGCATCACCGCCAACGTCGGGAATCTCTTGGCCTTCCCCTCGCACGTCCGCATTGGCCTGCGCAGCGTCGAGTTGAGCACGGAGCACCCGGTGATGACGATCTATTGGGACGAGATTCGGCTGGCCGAGGGAAGCAACGGGTTCGATCTGGTCAGACCGGGGAGCGGGTCCAAACTGTAGCTTGAGCGCACCCTCTCAGGTGTTTTCGGGGCCGCGGGTGACCAGAATCTTGCCCGAGCGGACAAGTTCGATGATGCCAAACGGACGCAAGAGCGCCATGAAGCTGTCGAGCTTGTCCGTCTCGCCGTACACCCGCAGCACCAGCGACTCGGTGCCGAAGTCGACCACCTTGGCCTTGTAGTGCTCCGCGATCTGTAAGATCTCGGTACGGGATTCGAGGTCCGCGCGCAGCTTGACCAGCGCGATCTCGGTCTCGACGACGGCCTGCCCAGTGTGATCGAGCGCCTGCACGACATCGATGAGCTTGGTGAGCTGCTTGATGATTTGCTCGAGCGTCTCGACCTCACCGGTGCAGGTGATGGTGATGCGCGAAAAACCCGCACGGGTGGCGTCGGCGCTGACCACCAGGCTTTCGATGTTGTAGCCCCGGCGCGCGAACACCAGCGACACGCGCACCAGCACCCCGGGCTGATTGCGCACCAGCACCGATATCGTATGCACCGACGGGCCGCTCTGCGTGGCGGTGACGGGCGGAGGCGGCGGAACGACAGCCATGGCGGCGCTTTTCATGTGGACCCCTGGGGCTTTTCCAGTTTCACGTGTGGCTTGGGCGGCTCGATGATCATGTCACGCAGGGCGGCACCCGCCGGAATCATTGGGAACACGTTGTCTTCCTTGACCACTTCCGCGTCGATGATGCACGGGCCCTCGTCGTAATCCATCGCCGCCTTGATGATGCGATCCACGTCGCCGCCGCGCCGGATGCGCCAGGCCTTGATGCCGAACGCGCCCGCCAGCTTGACGAAATCGGGGTTGCCTTCCAGGTCGGCGCCCGACAGACGGTTGTCGTAAAACAGCTCCTGCCACTGCCGGATCATGCCCAGGTAGTGGTTGTTGATGATCAGCACCTTGATGGCGATCTTGTGCAGCGCCGCCGTCGCGAGATCGCACATGGTCATCTGGAAGCCGCCGTCGCCGACGATTGCCCACACCTTCTTGTCGGGGCACGCCATCTTGGCGCCGATGGCGGCCGGCATGCCAAAGCCCATCGTGCCGGCTCCCCCCGACGACAACCAGTGGCGGTTCTTGGTCGTGAGGCAAAACTGCGCCGCCCACATCTGGTGCTGACCCACGTCGGTGGTCAGGATGCAATCGCGCCCACCCAGGTGGTCGAGGCGATCGAGCACGTGCTGCGCCCGCAGGCCACCCTTCTTGGCGTACTTGAGCGGGTACTGCTTGCGCCACCCCGCGATGGTCTTCAGCCAGTCGGCGCCGTCGCATTTGGTGACGAGCGGGATCAGATCCTCGATCACGAGGCGCGCGTCGCCGACCAGGCTGACGTGCGGGCGAACGATCTTGTTGAACTCGGCCGCATCGATGTCGATGTGGATCTTGATCGCTTCCTTGCAGAACTCGCTGAGCTTGCCGGTGATGCGATCGTCCCATCGCGCGCCGATGGCCATGATGAGATCACAGTCGGCCACCGCCTTGTTGGCGTAGGCGGTGCCGTGCATGCCCAGCATGCCCAGGTGCAAGGACTCGTCCTCGGCCACGGCACCCTTGCCGAGCAGCGTGTTGACGATGGGCGCCTGCAGCTTCTCCGCGAGCTGCAAGATGGCCTTCCCCGCAGCCGAGATCACGGCACCATGGCCGACGTACAGGACCGGCCGCCTGGCGCGCGACAGATGGGCGGCCGCCTTGCGCACGAGCTCCATGTCGGCGTGGCCAGGCACGTGGTAGCCGGGCAACTCGACGTCGGTGACCATCGCTGCCGTGCATGGACCGCTGGTGACGTCCTTCGGCAAGTCGATCAACACCGGCCCCGGGCGCCCGCTGGTGGCGATGTAAAACGCCTCGCGCATGATGCGCGGAATGTCGTTCGCGTTGCGCACCAGGTAGCTGTGCTTCACCACCGGGTAGGTGATGCCGGTGACGTCGGCTTCCTGGAACGCGTCTTTGCCCAGCATCGGCGAGATGGTCTGGCCGGTGAGCACCACCATCGGCACCGAATCCATGAGCGCGGTCAAAAGGCCCGTCACCGTGTTGGTCGCGCCCGGACCCGAGGTCACCAGCACCACGCCGGGCTTGCCCGAGGCGCGCGCGTAGCCGTCGGCCATATGGGTCGCGCCCTGCTCGTGGCGCACCAGGATCAGCTTCACTTTTGAATCGACCAGCGCGTCGAAGATCGGCATCGCCGCGCCACCCGACAGGCCGAACACCACATCGACGCCTTCGTGCTCCAGGCAACGAATAACCATCTCGCCGCCGGTGGGCGTCTTGCCCGTCACCGGCACCGCGGCGATCCTGCGGGCCTGATCTTGCGGATCTAGATGGAAAAGCGCCTTGTCCCTGGCGGATGCCCGCTTCATCTTGCGTTTTTCCTATTCAAGTTGACCGAAGTTTCGTTGCAGCCAGTCCAAACGACCATTTGAGGGATCGATTTATACCACAGCTTTCATGTTCGCCAACGCCAAGGACTGTTTGCGATGATAAGTCTTGGCGCGTCAATGATCAGGCGTTGCCGCCCGAGATAGTGGCCAGTTTCAAAAACTTTTAGCTAATATATTGAAATGTCCAGGCGCATCGATGCGACAGCGGCCAAGAACCGCTTCGGGGACGTACAGAGAATGGCCGAGTCCGGGCCGGTCTACATCGTCAAACATGGCAAGGCGCGAACAGTGGTCCTGAGCGCCGGAGCCTATGAGGCACTGGAACAGCGGGCGCAGATCCCGGAAGACGCACGCGTGGCGCAACTACGCCGGAAGTTCGACGCGATGGTGGCGTCGATGCAGACCCCGAGATGGCGCAAGGGGATCGACGTTTTGCTTGCCGCATCACCTGAAGAGTTGAACCGAATCGGTGCGCAGCGAATCCGGAAGACGCGTGGCTAAGCCTGCGGGACGGATTGTCGTCGCGGCGGGAACGAACGGCGCCGGCAAGACTTCGATCGCGGCGGCCTGGATGGCGAAACGGGATCTCGACTACTTCAACCCGGACGCGTTTGCAGAGGAACTGGCCACCTTTGGCAAGTCGCGAGACGAAGCCAACGTGGCCGCCTGGCGTACTGGCTACGATGCGCTTCGCAGGGCGGTCGATCGCGACGGGAATTTCGCCTTCGAGACCACGCTGGGGGGCGACAGCATCGTACGTGAATTACATCGAGCCATCGATCTCCGCCGGGAGGTCCACGTCATTTACGTGGGACTGGACTCGCCCGACTTGCACGTTGCCCGGGTCAGCGCGCGTGTCGCGCGCGGTGGACATGCGGTTCCTGAGGCCATGATCCGCCGACGCTACAACAAGAGTCTCGCCAACCTCGTGTCGCTCATCGGCAAGGTGACCTCGGTGCATCTATTCGACAACAGCACCGAAAGCCTGGACGGAACCCCTCGCGCCCGGCTTGTGTTTCGCATGCGCGGCAAGAATCTGGTCGCGCCTGACCTATCGGAACTATTAACCTCCACGCCAGAGTGGGCCAAGCCCCTGGCCGCCGCGGCGATCGAGGCCAGCGCGTCCCTGTCACGACGTCGGAAGGTGCGTTGAGGCGCATGGCACGAGGGTAACGTCTGAGGACGACGACGACCGGATGTCGATCACGGATGTCGATCCGAAGGGCGAAAAGTACCCGCTGGATTACTGGCGCGTGATCACAACCAGTTTTTTTCATCCCCTCCCGTGAGCTCGGTGTCGACACGATCATCGCCGCGTCCGGCGTCGCGAAGGCCAGCTTCTATCGTCATTTCCCGTCAAAGGACGACCTCGTCGTCGCATTCCTGATCCGACGCGACGCGATGTGGCGCGAATGGTTGATCGCGAGCGTCGAACGTCTCGCTCCCGATCCCGCGCGTCGACCGCTCGCGGTCTTCGACGCTCTCTCCGAACGCTTCGCACGGAACGACTTCCGCGGCTGCGCATTCATCAACTCGATGGTCGAACTCGCGGACCGGAGTCACCCCGCACACACGGCCGCCGACGAGCACAAGCGCAAGGTCACGGCCTACGTGAGCGACTTGCTGCGCGGCGCTGGCGTCTCCAACGCGACCGCACTGGCCCGCGACTTCGTACTGCTCATCGATGGGGCCATCGTCACCGCCGTGCGCGAAGGCGATGCTCGCGCCGCAGCGACGGCGAAGCGCGTCGCCACCGTGCTCTTGAACGTTCAGTCCCCCCAAACCAACCACCCGAGGAAATAATGACGATGCCCCGATTCACGATGATCGACCCCGCCAATGCCACCGGTGCCGCCAAGGTCATGCTCGATCAGACACAGGCGCAGCTCGGACGCGTACCGAACCTCTATCGCGCGATGGCCAATGCACCGGCGGCGCTCTCCGGCTATCTGAACTTCCGCGGCGCCCTCGTGAAAGGCGCATTGGAGAACGCGATGCGCGAACAGCTCGCTCTCCTCGTCGCGGAGGACAATGGGTGTGAGTACTGCGTATCGGCCCACGTGTTTCGTGGACGGAAAATCGGCATCTGCGAGGGCGAGATCGCAGCCAATCGCCACGCGGACGCAGCGGATCCGAAGACGGCAGCGGCATTGAAGTTCGCGCGCGCCGTCCTGGCGTCGAAGGGCGCCGTGTCGGACGAAGCGCTCGCGACCGCGCGGGGTGCCGGTTGGTCCGATGAAGAACTCGGCGAGATCGTCGCTCATGTCGCACTCAACGTTTTTTCCAACTACTTCAACCACGTCGCGCTGCCCGAGCTCGACTTTCCCCGGGTCGCGGTGACCCATGACTGAGGCGCTGCACCCAGTCGCGTACGCGGCGACGAGCCCGCCGCCCGGGTCGCAGCGGCTCGTGTATTCATCGGTCGATTTCGAGACCACCCGGCTTCGCCTGAGAGAATCGAAGCGCCACTCAAGATCATCGTCATGCAGATGCCTGATGGAAGCGTCAGTGTCCGCCATCCCGATGCGAGGATCGCGTTCTCACGCTACGAGGGGCTCGATCCGCTCGGTGCCGAGCTCGCGCGCGTTTACGAGATGCTGCGTGGTTCCGTCGCCGCGTGACGCTCGCCTCGTGCCAAGCTCGAAGCTGCGGTTCGCGCCGCGGGTTTCTCGCAACTGACGATCCTCGACTGGGGGCAGCAGACGACCCTCGCCACAGCCGACAGGCGCGTCGCGGCGACGGCCGTACCCGCGCATCATGCGCACGAGGCGGGCCTCGACGCCCTGACCTGGGCGGACGGAGCTCAGGGGTTCGTAGCCGAGCGCGAGATGCCTGCCGCAGTTGCCGGTTTCGCGGACAACCCCGGACCCAGCAACACGCGGCCCGGCTTGGATCCCGTGTGCTGGCCGTCCCGCCAAACCTGCACGCCATTGACCAGCACGTGGTGGAAGCCCTCGGTGTAGGCGTGCGGCTTGTCGAAGGTGGCGCGATCGACGACCGTTTTTTCATCGAAGACCACCAGATCGGCCCAGAGGCCGGGCCGCAGGATACCGCGATCAACCAAACCGAAGCGCTGCGCCGGCAGCGAGGTCATTTTGCGGATGGCCTCTTCCAGGCGGATCACCTTGCGGTCGCGCACATAACGGGCCAGGACACGCGCGTTCGTACCATAGGACCGGGGGTGCGGAACACCGTCGCCCATCTCCCGGACACCGCCGTCTGAACCCACCATGGTGTAGGGGTAGCGCAAGATCCGCTCTACGTCGCGCTCGTCCATGGAGTGATAGATCATGCTGGGACGATCGCTGTCCATCAACTCCAGCACGGTCTCGATGTCGCCTGCGAGCCCGGGCGGACGTTTCCGTTCGCGCGCAATCGTGGCGATGCTCTTACGTTCTAGGGATCTGTTCGCGGCGCAACTGGCAACCACCGCGTAGTCGAGACGCCTATGAGCCCCGCGCTTGCCGATCGTCTCTGTCATCTCGGCGGTGATCTTCTTGCGCTGGTTCTGATCAGCGAGCCGGGTCTTGAGCGCATCGGTGCCACCTGCCATGGCCCACGAAGGCAACAGCACGCTCAGGCTGGTGCTGGATGCCGTGTAGGGGTACTGATCCACGGTGACATCCAGGCCCGCGGCGCGGGCCGTCTCCACGCGGCTGATGATTTGGTCGCTTTTCCCCCACCAGCGCTTGTTGGTGAGCTTGAAGTGGGAGATCTCCACCGGCAACGCAGCTTCGCGCCCGATCGCGAGCGCTTCGTCGATAGCAGCGAAGATCCCCTCGTCCTCGTTGCGGATATGTGACGCGTAAATCCCACCGTGGCGGGCCACCACACGCGCCAGAGCAACGATCTCGGGGGTCTTGGCGTAAGTGCCTGGCGTGTAGATGAGTCCAGTAGATAGCCCAACCGCCCCGTCGCGCATTGCCTGGTCCACCAGCGTATCCATGCGCGTCTGCTCTTCTGCGCTGGGCTCGCGCAGGTCGATGCCCAGGACGGCTTTTCGCACCTCATTGTGACCGATGAGACTGGCCAGGTTGAGGGAAATGCCCGAGTTGCGCAGACTCACAAAGAACGCCGCCAGATCCGTCCGCGAAAGTCCACAGTTGCCCGTCACCACGGTCGTGACACCATCAGCGACAAGGTTGTCGGCGGTGGGCCGACGCTCGACATTGGGTTCCATGTGCGTGTGTACATCGACAAAGCCCGGCGCGACGATGCGGCCAGCCGCGTCGATCACATGTTTTGCGGCGACGTCCCGCAGGCGCCCCACCGCTGCGATGCGGCCATTCCGGACACCTACGTCACCCAGGTACCAGGGGTTCCCCGTGCCATCCACGATCCTCCCACCCCGGATCACGACATCGTAAGGCGCAGTCGATTTTTCATCGGCCAGCGACGGAATGTGGGGTTGGGGTGTGGGACCCCGCTTGAATTGGGTGAGATCGATGCCAGCCTTGAGCTGGTCCCCCAACATATGATCAATCTTGATCAGGCCCTCTTGCGGGGCGAAGTACCAATCCTTGAACTCATCTTTGCGCCACTTGTTTTCTCTGAGCCGCAGCCGGATGACGTCCTGGTAAGTGGCACCGCCAATCTTCACTTCACCGGTTCCCATATGAGTGATTTCGGATGCTTGGCTCGGCACCGTGGAATTCTTCCAGGAATCTCCTTTCTTGGATCCCAGCCGGTAGGTAAACCGCACTTCCTTGTCGCCCGTCGGGGTCGTGCGGAGCCATAAAACCTGATTGCCCGTCAGGGTATAGACATACGACGTTATCGCGGCAGCACCCGAATCCTGCTCTTCTTTGCGCTCTATATGTAAGTTGCCGTCTTCCACCTTGAGCGCGGTGAATGTAACCTTGGACGTTTTGCCGTCTGATGTCCTGGTGAAGTTCCAGACGCTCCCGGCTGGGAACTTGTAGAAACGGTCCTCGAGCCCTGACGCACCCAGGGTCAAGCTCAACGCGATCAGGATTGCACTGGTCATACAGATGGCCTTTCTTTGGCGGGGACAAACTGGTGCCGCGTACCTGGGCGAATATACCAGACACGCGAAGCGGATGGACCTCAAGTAGCGGCGGTCTTGCGCCATTTTTCGACCAGGGCATCGACCTGACGCCGCGTCGCCACCAGATCGTCGGCGTTGTCGATGACGTCGGTGGCGAAGCGAAGTTTTTCGGGCAGGGGGGTTTGCGCCGCGAGCCGCGCCCGCGCCTCTGCCTCGGTGCAGCCATCACGGGCAATTGTGCGCGTGATCTGCGCTTGCTCGGGCGCAGTGACGACGACCAGGCCGTCGAACTCACCCTGGCGTTTCGTTTCGACCAGAAGCGACGCCTCGTAGAACACCAGCGTGTGCCCCTGACGCGCCAGATCAGCGGTCATGGCCAGCGCGCGTTCGTGGATGCGCGGATGGGTGATTGCTTCCAGCCGCGCGCGGGCCACTGGATCGGCAAACACATGCGCCGCGAGTTTCTTCCGATCGATTGGACCGCCGGATGCAGGCACAACATCGGGCCAGGCCACCGCGATGTCCGCGTGCGCCGCAAGGCCAGGCTGCGTGATCGCGCGCGCGATCTCGTCGGCGTCCAGCACGGCAACGCCCAGCTCGCGGATCATGGCCGCCACGGTGGACTTGCCCGACCCAATGCCGCCCGTCAGCCCAATCAAGCGCACGGGTGAATCCTACCGGACAACGGCCAAGGGTGCGCGTAGGCCATGCACCCATGGCGCAACCGGTGATCCTGCACCACTGCGAGCTTCAGCGGTCACCGCGCCCGGCGCAGTTGCGCCAGGACGCTCTCGAAGTCGGGCGGCAACGGCGACGTGAACGCGAGCTTGGTGTGCAGCACCGGATGCTCGAACCCCAGCGTGGCGGCGTGGAGCATCAAGCGCGGCGCGGACAGCGCTTGCGCCCCTCTGCGGCGCAGGTCACGAATGTAGACGGCCTCGCCGACCAGGGGATGCCCCTGTTCCGCCAGGTGAATGCGTATCTGATGCGTGCGCCCGGTTTCGAGCCGCACCCGGCACAACGTGGCCTGCGGCAGCGCCTCGATGGCTCGCACGTGCGTGACAGAGCGCCGCCCCTGGCTCGCTTGCCGCACGCTGCCGCGCAAGCCGTCGCCGCGATCCTCCGCCAGGTTGGATTCGATGCGGCCGCTCGTGACGGCACCCTCGGCGACGGCGATGTACTCGCGATCCGCGAGGTGATGCTTGAACACCCGGTGCAGGCCGCGCTCGGCAAGTTTGGTCTTGGCGAAGCACAACAGACCCGACGTGTCCTTGTCGATGCGGTGCACGATGTACAGCGGCGTGTCGCTGGGCGCGCCGTCCGCACGCCAGGCGTCGCGAATGACATCCATGGCAGTGCCCGTCTCCTTGCGCTCGTAGGGCACGCTGCTGATGCCCTCGGGTTTGTCGATCACCACCAGATGCACGTCCTCGTGGACGATGCGAAACCCTGGCGGCAACGGTCGCCGGGGTGCCCGAGCGTTCATCGTCACCTCGATGCGCGGGGTGCCGTCGATGCGCATGGCGGGATCCAGGACCACCGTACCGTCGACGGTGATCTTGCCGCGCTCGCACAGCAAACGCACGTCGTTCCAGCTACGCCCCGGCAGTTTTTCGCGCAAGATCGCCGCGATCGTCTGGCGCGGCCCCAGGTGACGTTGCTCGGTCATTCGGCCTGCCTCGTATACTCTACGTCCTGCGGTGGTCGCCGCAGATTCACATGAACACCATTCCCACCGTCACCGTGGCCGAGTACGTGGCGGAATCGCGCACCCTCGATGCGCTGCCCGCGGTCGGGTCGCCGGAGATCGCCATCGCTGGCCGCTCCAACGTCGGCAAATCGACCCTGCTCAATCGCCTCGCGGGACGCCGCAGCCTGGCCCGCACCTCGAAGACGCCGGGCCGCACGCGCGGCATCATCTTCTACGATCTCGTCGCCCGCCTGCCTGGAAGCACCAAGGACCTCCCGCTGCGCCTCGTGGACTTGCCGGGCTACGGCTACGCGCAGGTCAGCCGCAGCGAAAGGCAATCGTGGGGCCCGCTCATCGAGGGTTTCGTCCGTGCGCGCGAAACGCTGAAACTTCTGATCGTGCTGGTCGACGCCCGACGCGGCCTGGAAGACGAGGAAAGTCAGCTCTGCGAGTGGCTCGGCACGTTGGCACTGCCGTTTCGCGTCGTCATGACCAAGATCGACAAGCTGCCCAAGAACGAACGGCCGCGCGCGGTCCACCTGTGCCGGACTGCCCTGGGCCCGGGTGCCCTGCCCCCACTGCTGGCATCGGGTCAAACCGGCGAAGGTGTCGACGCGCTGTGGACGCTGATGTGCCGCGCGATCAGCCCCTAAAGCCCCTCGGGCCAGGGTCGAACGCTGGCGGAGGTGTCGCAGACGTCGAGCGGCAGTGACGTCACGGGATGACGCAAGCCGGGCTCGGCGACCAGCGCCAGTGGAACGCGCACGAACGCACGCACGAGCAACCCCGGGTGCGGCACGCGCAGCCCCGGCTCGTCGATGACCTGCGTTTCATAAAGCAGCACATCCATATCGAGGGTGCGAGGTGCCCGCCGCGCGCCCGGCGGACGCTCGCGTCCAAGGCCCTCCTCGATGCGCAGGCACGCGGCAAGAAGGGCCTGCGCTGGCATATCGGTCTGCACGCGCACGACTGCGTTGAGGTATGCAGGTTGCGGCTCATCGGTCATCGCATCCGTGTCGAACACCGGGCTTTTCGCGACGACGCGCATGCCCGCCTCTTGCAGCCGGGCAACGGCGGCGCGCAACAACGCCAGCCGATCGCCAAGGTTGGATCCAAGCGCGAGGTACGCGGTCACCATGCGCCACCATTGTACAAGCCCGCTCGCGGAGCGGCCGACCTCAGGTGCCATGCTAGAAACGGCGCGCCCGATGCAATCCGCTCTCCTTGCCGCGCTGTTGACCGGCCTCGCCACCGGCATTGGTGCCGTGCCGTTGCTGTTCGTGCGCGAGCTTGGTCGCCGCACGTACGATCTGATTCTTGGCGTCGGGGCCGGGCTGATGCTGGCCGCTGCCACGCTCGGCCTGCTCGGCGAAGCACTGGCCGGGGTGCACACTGCGACCGGTGTGGACGTGCTGACCCTGACCCTGGTGGCCGGTGGATTTCTCGTGGGCGTGGGCATCGCGGCGGCGATGGATCGCTTCATCCCGCACCGCCACGCGGGTGGCCATCACCAGCACATCGGTCACGGTCCTGGCCACGACGCCCATGATCGACACATGGATTTGCGCCGCAGCTACGTGGTGATCGGTGCCCTGTCGATTCACCGCCTGCCCGAGGGCATTGCCATCGGTGCCGGGTTCGCCGCGCCGGCGACTTCGCACCTGGGCTGGTTTTTGACCGTCGCGGTGGCGCTGCAAAACGTCTGCGAGGGACTGGTGATGGGCGCGCCGCTGCGGCATGGCGGTTTTTCGGCCTGGCGTAGCTTGCTCGTCACCTTGCTGACTGGGCTGGTGATTCCGTTCGGCGCGTTCATCGGCTTCGCGGTGTCGGCGACGGCAACCGCGACGCTGCCGTTCGTGCTTGCCATGGCGGGCGGCACTCTGATCTACGTGACCTCCAACGAGATCATTCCTGAATCGCACAGCCACGGGCATGAAGGCACGGCGTCGGCTGGCCTGGTCACCGGGTTTCTGCTGACGATGCTGATCGGCGCGGTGGTTCGATGAGAACGCGCGCTTTCACCGCCTTGCGCGCCTCCGAGCACGGCCGGGTGATCGTGGTGACCAAGCGAACGCCCACGGAAGCCAACACCCAATACGCTCAGGGCGGCGTGGCCGCCGTGCTGGGGCCCGACGACACCGCGCAGAGCCACGTCGAGGACAC
>CAYSKR010000183.1:0-25197 GCA_964431675.1 uncultured Myxococcales bacterium | reverse complement strand
GGCCCAGCCGAGCGCGCGGACCTCAATCACCCGCGTGACATCGAGCTCGGCCCCGACGGCCGCCTGTACATCGCCGACACCGACAACCATCGCGTCCGGATCGTCGACCTCGCCTCCGGCATCATCAGCACGGCGGCCGGCACCGGCGCGCGTGGCCGCGGCGCGGAAGGCGTCCCGGCGAAAGCAACAACCCTCGATCGGCCCTTCGGCATCGCGTTTCACCGCGACGGCAGTCTCTTCGTCGCGGACACCTTCAACAACCGCATTCGCAAGGTGGCGCGATGAGGGATTCGTCGGCCGCGAGTGCGGCGTGTCTCGCGCTCGCTCTGTGCGCCACGGCCTGCGCCGCGCCCGAACCTGCCACATGTTCGCGCGTCTCTGGCACCATCTGCACCGTGGCGGGCACCGGCGTGGCGGGTGATGGCGCGGACAACCTCTTCCCGCTGGCCACCATGCTGTATTCACCCGCCGACGTGACCATCGCGCCCGATGGCAGGCTGGTGATAGTGGACTGGAACAACCACCGCATCCGCATGGTAAAGCCCGACGGGCGTCTGAAAATCGTTGCCGGCGAAGGCGAGCTTGCCACCGGCGCGTTTGTCGACGAGGTGAGCGACCGTCTCAACCACCCCACCGACGTGATCTTCGATCGCCAGGGCCGCATGGTCATTGCCGCCTGGCACAACAGCCGGATCAAGCGCCTCGACCTTGGCACCGGAAAGCTCGACAACATCGCCGGCACCGGTGCCCGATCCTACGGCGGCGACAACGGGCCAGCGCTGGACGCCTTGCTCAACTTGCCCGCCAGCGTTGTGCTCGACGCCGATGACAATTTGATCTTCTCTGACCAGGCCAATCAGCGCCTTCGCAAGCTCACCCCCGCCGGAATCATCAGCACCATCGCCGGTTCAGGGCGCCGCGGGTTTGAAGGCGACGCAGGTCATGCCCTCGAAGCAAGTTTCAAACTACCGGTGGGGCAACAGGGACACCCGGCGGCCCACCTCGCGCGCGACGCCGCCGGAAACATGTACCTGGCCGACACCGAGAACAACCGCATCCGGCGCATCGGCGCGGACGGCGTGGTGTCCACCGTCGCGGGCAACGGGAACTATGGCGCCTCAGGCGACGGCGGCGACGCCACCGCGGCCGAGCTCGCCGGGCCGGTGGACGTGGCGATTGGACCGGGCGGGGATCTGTTCATCGCCGACTCGGAGAACAATTGCGTGCGGGCGCTGACGGGCGGAAAAATTCGCACCGTCGCGGGCACCTGCGGCGCATGCACCGGTGACGCGAACGATCATTGCCGCTGTCAGGCGACCGACGCCGCATGCCTCGGTGATGGGCGGCCTGCCCGCAGTGCCCTGCTGGCCCGCCCCACCGGCATTGCCTTCGATCAGGTCGGCAACCTGTTCATCGCCGACACCCTCGATCATCGCATTCGCGTGGTCTGGCGGTAGCCGCCTCGGACCCCGCGCTTAGGTCCGGCGCCGGCGCAGAGCAAACACATGCTGCATGACCCACTCGTACACGCGGTCGGGTGTGAAGCGCCTTACCACCGTGCCCAGGAACGACGCCGGACCCATGGCACAGCGCAGCGGCGGATTTGGGTGTTCCGCGGCGCGCAGGATCGCGTCCACGACCGGAAAAGCCGGGCCGCGATGCATTCGGTCTGAGTTGCGTGCGTACGCCGCCATCAGAGCTGCGTAAGGCGAGTCGTCCTTCCGCGATTCTTCCACGCGTCGTTCCTTGACGTGCAGGTCGGTCGCGAACGAGCCAGGTTCAATGCAAGTGATTCGAATGCCGAACGGGATCATCTCGTAGCGCAACGCCTCGACAAGTGCTTCCAGTGCCCATTTTGAGATGTGGTACGGCCCACTGACCGGCACCACGACCCGCCCCGACACCGAGCTGATGGTGACGACCGCCCCCCGCCCCGCTGCGCGCATCGCCGGAAGTACCGCGCGCGTCACCCGCAAAACGCCGACAACATTGGTCTCGAGCACCGCCCGCAACTCGTCCGGTGACGTCTCTTCGATCGGCCCGTACAGGTAATAACCTGCGTTGTTGACCAGCACGTCGATGCGACCGCCGGTTTCGCCCAGCAGCGCCCCGACTGCGGTCGCGACCGAGGCGTCGCTGGTAACGTCGAGCGCCGGGGTGGTCAGCGCCCACCCTTCGGTTGCCGCAAGCGTGCGAAGTTCACCCGCATCGTCGGGCCGGCGCATGCTGGCGAACACGCGGTAGCCCGCGCGGGCAAAACGCTTGGCGGCAAGAAGGCCGATGCCGCTTGAACACCCCGTGATGAGGACGACGGGCCGTTCATGCTCTTTTGTGGTCTTCATCCGATGCCCCAGCGGATCGCCTTGGCGCGAAGCTGTGCCGCACGTCAGTTGCAGCCGCAACCGCCGCCCACCTGGCCGTAGCCACCATCGGACCCTTCGCGCGAGGAAAACAGGTGTTGCCGAAATCGCGCCTCAAGGCCGTCGTCGAATTGCATGCTGCGTTTGGCCAGGTGAGAACGCTGCCAGGCCTTGACCGGCGGTGGCCGGTGTCCGCAGCCTGCCACGAGCACCGACGCCAGAACAGCAATCAGGGGAATGCAACGAATCGCCATGCCCGGCATACTACACGACGAATTCGGCCCCCACGGCGAACAACAACACCGGGTTGCGCATACAATCTGGCGTCATGATCAGCACCCTCGTCCTCGACATCGAAACCATTCCTGATCGCGAGCTGTTTTCGCCGCCCGAACCCGCCCCCGGAGCCGAGCGCGCGTTCCCGCCCCTGTACGCATGCAAACCGGTGGTCGTCGGCGTCATGTGGCTGGACGAGAATCTGGTGTGCAAGCGCATCGGGACCATCAGCGAGGCCAAGGACGAGCACGGCATGCTGGCGGACTTCACGGATTTCATGGGTCGCCACAAGCCGAACCTGGTGACCTGGAACGGCCGCTCATTCGACCTCCCCGTGTTGACCTTGCGCGCCCTACGCCACGGCCTGTCGTTTGCCTGGTATTACCGCGAGCGCGACTTCCGCTACCGGTACACCGACGCAGGACACCTCGATCTTTGCGACGCGATTTCCGACCACGGCGCCGCACGACTGACGTCTCTCGACGCCGCCGCGCGCCTGATTGGGCTACCGGGCAAGGACGGCGTGGACGGCAGCCAGGTCGAGGGCCTGTATCACGCGGGCCAGATCGAGGCCCTGCGAAAATATTGCCTGTCCGACGTGGCGCAAACCGCTTTCCTGTTTCTGCGTTACCGTCTTCTGTCCGGAACCCTTGATCGCGATGGTTACACGCGGGCGGCATCCGCCCTGCTGCAAGCGTGCCTTGACGATGATCGGGTACACGATCTCGCCGTCGCCGCCGACCGCGAACGGCTATTGCTGGATGCCACTCCGTAAGGGTCAATGCCGCAGGATCGGAGTAAAGGGCGTTTTGCACCCGCGCCGACATTGTGTTATTCGTCTCCTGTTCCATGAACATCGCCATCACTCAGGTGCATCTCGATCTGGGTTGCGGTCGCAGGGGTACCGACATGGGCCCGTCCGCAATCCTGGTGGGTGGTCTCGTGGCGGGGCTGGAGCAGATCCGGCACAAGGTCACGTCGGTCGAAACCCTCACGACGCCGAACGCCGAATCGCTCGACGCTGGGAATCCCCGCATGCGCTACTTGCCCGTGATCGCCGATCTATGCCGCCAGATCGCAAACCGCGTCGAACGCCAGCTCGACGAGGGCCACTTTCCGCTCGTGCTCGGCGGTGATCACGCACAGGCGATCGGCACAATCTCCGGGATGGCGCGTCACTTCCGGCGCCAGGGCAAGAAGCTCGGCGTGGTGTGGGTGGACGCTCACACGGACATGAACACCCCCGAAACGACGCCGTCCGGGAATATCCACGGCATGCCGCTCGCGGTTCTGCTCGGCCATGGGCCTCGCGAGCTCGTGAGCATCGCCGGGGATCGGCCCGCGCTCGAGGCGGCTCATGTCGTCGTGCTGGGCGCGCGCGACGTCGATCCGGACGAAGCTCGCTTCGTGCAGAGCGTCGGCGTGCGCGTGTTCACGATGACGGAGATCGACGCGCGCGGCACCGGTCTGTGTGCGTGGGAGGCTTTCGAGCGCGCGCTGAGCGGCACCGCAGGTGTCCACCTGTCGTTCGACCTCGACGCGGTCGATCCTGAGTACGCGCCGGGCGTCGGCACTCCGGTATCCGGCGGGTTGACGTTGCGCGAGGCCCGCCTGATTTGCGAGTGCGCAGCGGCCGGCTCGGGCCTGGTCGGAATGGAGGTGGCCGAGCTGAATCCAACCTGCGATCTCGCCAATCGCACAGGACGCCTGGCGGCGGGCCTGATCCATTCCGCGCTCGGCAAGCAGATCCTTCCCGCCGCGCTCGGCCCGACGGCCACCGTTCAGGGGAGTGGTCTGGCGATCTCGTAAGTGTTGGCCGCGCGCTTGCCGAGTGGTAAACTCGGCCGCGATGGAATGAGTTTTCCACTCCAGGGCACGTCGTTCAGCTTGGACATCCGCCGTTTCGAATTGACCTTCTGACCTCCATCTCCGGCGTGGAATTCGGGACAGCACGGGCGTCGAGCCAAAACGCAGAGCTCGATGGGGTTCCAGTGCGGATCATCGGTCGCCAAGCGTTGCTGTTGAACAAGAGAGCGTCTGGTCGACTCAAAGATCTGGTCGACCTGGCCGAGTTGGAACGGCTGGAGAAAGCCGGAACACCTCGCAGCGGGGGGACCGCTCGTGAAGGGCGGTGATCACGCATTCATCCGCACAACAAGAACCGAGACGGGACTACGTGTCCGAGCCACGCTCATGAAGGGCGACTACCCAAAGGGCCTTAAGCCATAGTACCGGGCGCGCAGCAGGCAAGGAGCTCGCGTTCAAGCGCGGCCGGGTCGAGTCCCTCGCCGATGAGGACCAACTCGTTCCGACGCGGACCAGCAGGCCAGGGATCGATAAAACGCAGCTCGGTCTGGTGGCCAGCGCGTTCGAGAAACCCCCGCCGCAGATCGCCCGCGATGTGCACGAAACCCTTGGCGCGGACAAGGCGTGATCCCAGGCGGGCACATAGCCCCAGCAGGGCGTCTGCGACCATCGGCGCGCCGTTGCAAAACGCGACCGCAACAAGTTGACCGGCGGCATGAGGGTGGTCGTGTGCCGCGAACGTTGCCGTCCCCGTCGCGCGGGTGACCGGCCGGTCGAGCAGCCATGCGGCAAGCGCGGCGGCACCTGCCGTCGTGTCGGGAAAGCTGGCGCGCTCGGCCGTGGGATTGAGCGTATCGAGCGCCCGATGCAAGGCACCCAGCGACTCGGGCGTCGCCAGATCCAGCTTGGTCAGCAACAAGGCGTCGGCGCATTCAACCTGCGCGCGCGCTTCGGGGAAGCGATCCAGTTGCGCCGCGCCTGCTTCCGCGTCGACGATGGTGACCACCACCGCGCCTTGCACGCGCCTCTCGTCGTACTTGAGCACAGAAAACCCATCGAGGATGGCCTGGGGCTCGGCGATGCCGGTGGTCTCAAGCACGATGCGTTCCGGTTGCGCACGCCTGGTGATTTCGTCGATGGCTTCGAGCAGTTCTTCCTGGGTGCGGACCTCGTGGCACACGCAGCCGCCGGTCAGTTCGATGATGTCCCCGGCGCGTTGCCGCAAGAGTTTCGCGTCGATGTCGATGCGTCCAAGCTCGTTGACGATGATCGCCACGCGCCGACCGTGTGGCGCGCCGAGCACGCGGTTGAGCGTGGTGGTCTTCCCCGCGCCGAGAAATCCGGTGACGATGACGAGCGGTGCCCGCGACGTGTCGTCAGCCATGATCAGCTCTGCGCGGACTTGGCGAGGCGCAACCGGGTGTGGCGCGCCATCATCTTGAAATCGGAGTCGGCCGTGAGCAACTCTGCGCGTGCGTCCATGCAGCTTTGCGCGACGACGCAGTCGATGGTCTTGGCGGTTACCCCTTGCCCGCGAAGGCGACGGTGAAGCCGTGCCGCGTTGACGTACGTCACGTAGGAGAGGGGAAGGCGTTCCACGCTGGTGAGTGTCCGGCGCGCCAACTCAAACTCACGTTCGTTGCGGAACCCTTGCAGGACCTCGGTCAGTATGATGTCGATGATGCAGATCGGTTCATCGGTTCGTAGAGCATGTTCAAGCGCCAGCACGCCTGGCCCGTCGTTCAGGCTGAAGTACGCAATCCAGACCGACGAATCAACGAGAAGCAATACGATCCCTGCGCAAGACATTGAGGTCGCCGTCCCAGCTTAGCTGGCCGCGCAGAGCACGCAGTCTCCCGTAGGTCTGCCGCTGACGTACCAGGGCACGCAGTGCAAGATCGACGACCTCGCGTTTGGTGTGCGCCCCGGTGATTTGCATGGCTTTGCCGGTCAGGACCGTGTCGAGGACGATGTTTGTTCGTGCCAACATGATACACCAATATAGCATGAAATGGTGTATGCGCGTCGTAACCGTTTAGACCGTTCGCCGCTCCCGTGGCTTTGCCCTATGCTCAAGGTCGCTTGAATGACCTATACTCCAGCCATGATCATCAATAGAAGAGCACTTTTCCAGACTATCGTCGGCTACGGGGCGGCGTTTGGTCTTGCCCTCGGTGGCTGCGGTGGAGGCGGCGAAAACGCGAGGGACGCATCAACCACCACCGGGGCTGGTGCGGGCGGCAGAAGCACTGCGACCGGCGGCACCGGCGGCAGTGGGAGCGGCGAGGCTGGCAGCCCGGGTGACCCCGGGCAGGACAAGGTCGTTGATGATACGTTCCGAGGCTGGGCAACGGGCGTTCCCTGCTAAGAGCGGGGCGAAGTGGGCGGCGTCGACCCGTGACGAAGACGAAGGTTCCCGAGCACGATGAATCGATCTCCCTCCTTTCCGACGAAGATCGGCGGGGAATCAGCGGTTTCTGGCTGTCTCGATCATCGGGCGAGCGGCGCGTGTCCGACTCCATGCGCGTCATCCGCGACTCCCTGCAAAAGCTGGGCGAGCCCGCCCCACTGGTGGCGATGGCCGAGCGAGCCATCGATGACGAGCTTCGCCACGCCGACTTGTGGCACAAGGGTGCCAAGAAGTTTGCCCCGGACGGCCAAGGCGATCCCCAGTACTGGCCGCCCTTCGTCCCCCACTACGATGCGCCCGACGAGCTGCGCTGCAGGCTCTACGTCTTTGCAGAATGCGTCTTCAACGAGACGACCGCGAGTACGTTTCTGCAGACCTGTCTGCGCCTGGCGCGTGGTCCCACGGCCGTCGCGGTGCTGCGCGAACTGCTTGCAGACGAAATAGATCACGCCCGGATTGGCTGGGCGTTTGCCGCCAGATTGTCCCGGTCGCAAAAAGACGAGATCCAGCCCTGGCTCGTGCCGATGCTTGGTGCGCATTGGAACGAGTGGAATCGGGCTTTGCACGATGTGCCGGACACCTACGCGGACCACGGTATCCCACCTCGGGCCGACACTGTGGATGCGATAGTGGCCTCGCTTCGGGAGGTCATCGTTCCGGGCCTGGAAGCCCACGGGTTTTCTTCCGGGCGTATTCGCCCTTGGCTCTTGGCTCGCACCGAGGAGTACCCGGACCGTCGTTGACCTGGCGCGCACCGATCCCGGGTGCTTCGTGGCCGCTACTCGACGACGGCTTCGCCGACGGCAATGATCGATTCCCGGCCGTCCCGCCCGCGCCAGACAGCCGCAACCCGACGCGTCCCCGGTGGGAGTTCAAGGTTGATCTGCGTTCCGGGGATCAGATTCGATCCGCCCGACGGCAAGGGAATCGGAGATCGCACACCGTGCCGATCTTCGGCGAACACCCGAAGGCTGCCATCCGTCGGCGCTGCCGTCCATCCGGCCAGACCCAACGTGACCTGTCCGCCCGACGTCTGCATGGTGAGCTCGCCACGAAACAAGTGGTCGAGGAGCCCCGCCGCGTACGCACCCACCATGGGCAACAGCGCCCGGGCCGTATCTTCGTACACGGCAGAGTCCAAAAAGAATCGTACTCGGCCAGGCACGCGCATGTACGCCAGCGCGCGGCGCCCATCCAGCATCATGTAGCGACGCTTGCCCAGCTCGTGCAGATCGAGGCGGGTCACCGTCGGGCGGACGAACAGCAGCGATTCCCGCGCGTCGCGGACCACCTGCTGGGTCGTGGTGTCGGGGTCAACCACACCATCGGCGGGCAGCGTGCCCGGCGAGAAGTAGTTGCGCTGCACGAGGTCGGCAAGGCCCAGGCGATCCCCGGCGGCAAAGAAACTGGCAAGGGTCGGCCGCGCCACCGCTTTGTCCGGTTTCGGAATCGCCGCGCGCGCGTACCGGTCGGACACCAGCCGTTCGAACGCCGACCCGCTCGAAGATCCCGCGCTGCCGAGGTACGCGCCGCGAAAGTCGTTGCGGACGTGCGCCGGCTCGCCCGCGTCCTGCAGCACCGCAAGGATGCCCCCGAGCGCAAGCAGAGCGCGCACCAGGCCCGCATCCCGCAACACCACGTCAGCGGCGGCCATCGATGCATCAAGACCATCGACGAACGCTTCCACCCCGAGATCGTTCCTCGGATCCCGCAGCCAGGACAACGGCGCTTCGCCGGTAAGATCGAACGTCGTTCCGGCCGCCAGGCTTCTGATGGTGCTTTGCCCGGTGACCACCAACCGCGCGGCATGAACCAGTCCAGTCAAGCCCGGACCATCATCGAGTCCCCGCCCCTTGCGCGGGTCGAAGAACGTGTGACGCCCACGCTCGGGCGGTGTGCCGGCAAGCACCGATCCGGCCACCACCCAGGACAGCGCCGACGCCGAACCCTCGGATCCCGGGCGATACCCGGCCGCTGGATCCAGCATCGACAGTCGCCCCGACAGAGCTCGCCATGCTCCGGGCGCGAGCCCGCGCGATTGAAGCTGGATCGTCTCGAACAGCCCCAGCGAACGCCCAAGCCGATGGACCAAAACCCGATGCAGCGACGAGGCAAGCACGGCCTGTTCGGTCAGCCCCGCATGCGTCGTCGCGAAGTCGTACCCAAGGGCCGGGCCCGGCAACGTCGCCACGCTGGCGATCATCACGAGCAACGTCAGTGTCACGCGGTGGCTCTTCATGGCGTCGCCGCACTGCCCTCGCCCACCGGTAGATCCGACAACCTGCTCTCCACCAGCTTGCCGATGCGCAGGATCATGGCCGGGTCGGCGCATTGCTGGACCCCGCAAGTGACCGACACGGTGATGCCTCGCTCCCGCACGAAGAATGCCAGGCCCAACACTCGATCTCTCGCCGCCCGCAACGAGGCGTCGCCGATCTCGTCCTTGCTCTGTGCATCGGGCAACTCCGCCAAGAGTTTACGATACTGCGCCTCGCTGCCCGCCGGCCCCAACCTCCACACGCGCAAGCCGACATCGAAGGCTTCCGTCTTGCCCCGCGCCTTGAAATGCCGACTGTCGTAAAACTCGGTCGTCGGCAGGTCGGCCAGTTTGCCAACGTCGAAGGGTCCGGCGTACCCCGTCACTCCCTTGATCTCCGCCTCGGACAGCAGTGCCCCAACGTCGAGGGGCAACGTGCCGGAAGCCACCGCGGGGTCGCCGGTTTTCTCGGCACCGGGTTTTGCCGCCGTGCCCTCGAGCTCAACCGCAGCCGAAGCAATTTCGCCGGCCACCGCCGCCCTGACCGCAGGGCCGCCGCCGAGAAAGACCAGGTGCCGATGGTGCAGGAAGCCCGGGTGCCATTTCTCCAGACGAATCCGGCTGCCCCGCTGGCTGAAGTCTCGTCGGGCAAGGCCGGAAGGAAAGATCCGATCGCTCCGCCACCCAACGTAACCCTTGTGGACGACGATCAAAGTGAACCGACGCACGCGCGCCGCTGCCGGTTGGGGCTGTGCCTTGAGCGCCGCGATCCGGAACCGCCCGTCCATTCCAGTCTCTGTGACGACCTCATGCGCGCCCTTCGGGCCGGTCAACCCCACGCCACTTTCAAAGGCCCACGACCCGGCGATCAGAGCGCCCGACAGGGGCCGGTCCGTTTCCGCATCGAGGACCATTCCGTCGTACGGGCCCAGCAGATCTCCGGCCAGCAATGAATCGGGGCGCGACGAAAATGGTGCCCGCTCGACCGTTGGTCCGCATGCCGCAACCCCCGCCAGCACGAGCGCCCCCAGCGCGTGGCTAGTCCACACGTTGACGCGACCCGTGGGAATGGTTAATGCTTGCGACAAGGCGAATGAAAAAGGAGCACAGCTCTCGCTCGCCTGTTAGCAAAGGTTAGGCCTGCTTGCAATGATGGTGAACTGTCCCCAGTGCGGAGGTTCCGCCAACGACACCGCGGTGTTCTGCCAGTACTGCGGAACCGCCATCAAGCGCGCCTCCGCTCCCCCCGGCTCGCTGGTTTGTCCCCGTTGCCAGA
The DNA here is from genome assembly GCA_964431675.1 of uncultured Myxococcales bacterium. GTDB lineage: Bacteria > Myxococcota_A > Polyangia > Fen-1088 > Fen-1088 > CAYSKR01. Next base: position 14,812 of record CAYSKR010000183.1, on the reverse strand, counting down.
CGGAAAACCCCGTGGACACAAGCTACTGCCACGCCTGCGGCGGCAGGGTGGGCCCGCCGGCGGGGCAGGTCGCCAGCATCAACACGGCGGCCGGCCGGGATCCGACCGCGCCACCCGCACGCCTCGTCGCCGTCAGGCGCGACGGCAGCGACGGCCCAATTCACAACATCGTTGGGGCCCAGTTCGACATCGGCCGGACGGAAGGCGACCTGCTCTTCGATGACCCCCACATCGCTCCCCGCCACGTGCGGATTCAGGTGCGCGCCGGCCAGCACCTACTTGTGCCACTCGACCCCCTCAACGGCGTATACCTGCGCATTCGCGAGCCGGTCAATCTCGTCGACGGGGACACGTGGCTCATCGGCAAGCAAGTGCTGCGCTTTGACCTACTGCCCGACGTTGAACGCACCCTGCGGCCCGCCGTTCAGCACGGCATCGTCTTGTTCGGCACACCGGTCAAGACGCCCTGGGGGCGCCTGCGCCAGATGACGTCGGCGGGGACGGCCCGCGATGTGTACCACCTGGCACGGAGCGACATCGTTCTCGGCCGCGAGCAAGGCGATCTGGTTTTCTCGGACGACGAATTTCTCTCGCGTCGACACGCCCAGATCGCCTACCGTGGGGGCCGTGTTGTCTTGCAGGATCTCGGCAGTTCCAACGGCACCTACCTGCGCCTGCGCGGGCAACACACCCTGTTTCCGGGAGAAATGCTGCGCGTGGGGGACGAACTCCTGCGTTTCGACCTGGCCTGACACCCACCACCCATGGCCGACTAAAACTTGCTCCTGATCCGGCGACGACCGCAAAGAATTCCAGTAGGATAGCCAGGAACGCTACGACCTTGCCAGCCACCATGGCCTCTCCCTCGGACATCAAGATTACGGTCTTCGGCAAGACCGACGTGGGCCTGATCCGCGAACACAACGAGGACACGTTCCTCATCGCCGACGTGGCGCAAAACCTGCACACCAACGATCTCAAGACACCCATCGAGATCGCGCTTGGCCCGAAGGGCGCGCTGTTCATGGTCTGCGATGGCATGGGCGGAGCGGCGGCCGGCGAAGTGGCTTCACAGATGGCCATCGAGTTGATCGTGGCCAACCTTGAAGCCGCCGAACCCATGGCGCGCGATCCATTCGCCCGTCGCTTGCGCCGATCAATTGAAGATGCGAACGACAAGATCTATGCCCAGTCCAGGGACAACCAGAGCGAACGTGGCATGGGCACCACCTGCACCGCCGCCGCGCTGGTAGACGGCACCCTGGTGATCGGGCAAATCGGTGATTCGCGCTGCTACGTCGTGCGCAACTCTCACCTCGGGCAGGTGACCAAGGACCAGTCGCTCGCCTGGCAGCTCATCGAGGCGGGTGCCATGACGCCCGAGGAGGCGAAACAGTTTGAACACGCCAACATCATCTTGCAAGCCCTGGGTGTGCAGGAACGCGTCGAGGTGGTGTTGTCGCAGGTTGCGCTGCGGCGTGGAGATGTGATCCTCATTTCGTCGGACGGCCTGCACGGCCCCGTCAGTGACGAAGACATCGGGCGCATCCTTGCCGAGGAGAAGGATATTCAGAAGGCCTGCGACCGCCTGGTGTCGCGAGCGCTTGAACGAGATGGACCCGACAACGTGACCGTGGTGTTGGCTCGGTTTGACGGTGAGGGGCTGCCCGAAGCGACGGCCGACGACGTGGTTGCTTTCGTGCCCTACGATCCCGGCCGGGACGCCGCGGACATGCGTCGCACAATGCCGAGCCTCGATAAGGTAACGGCCGAGATGGTTGTGCCGCAACCGGTGATCGGCCTGCCTGTTTCCGCAGAAGCGGCATTGACGGCCCCGGCACCTGCCCCCACATCGGCCACCGCGCCCCCAAGCAGCGAAGGCCGTTCGGAAGGCCGTTCGCTCCTCGCCTTTGTGTTCGTGACTCTGGTGGCCGCTGCGGCCGCCGCCGTATTCATCAAGTGGGACCGCGGCAGGACCATGGAACGCGAGCAGAGCGAACGCCCCGCCGCGGCAGCCCAGGTGACCGCGCCGCCGCCTCAGACCTCGCCCGCGCCGACGCTGCCCGCGCAAGAAGAGCCAGTCACACCGCAGGGCAGTTCACCGCCACCCGTGCTCGATGAACACCCTGTGCAACCCGCAGCCGAGGAACCATCCACGGGAGCCCCCACGTCGCCCCGCTGAGCGAGACTATCGATGGTTGGTTTTGTCTGCCCAAGCTGCGCGTCTCCGCTCGAAGCCGACGCTCGTTTCTGTCATTCGTGCGGAACGCGCATCGAGCCTGCGGCCAGCGCTCCTTCGCCACCATTCGCCACGATCGTGACGCCGACCGCGCCGGCCGCCCTCGCTCCCATCGCAGCGCCGCAGGCACCCATGCCTGGCCCCGGTACACCGCGCGGACGAATCCCGCTCGATCAACTGATGGGCCGGACGCTCAACGGGCGCTACATCGTCGAAAAAAAGATCGGCGAGGGAGGCTTCGGTGCCGTGTTCCAGGGCAAGCAACTCGCCACCGGCCGTCGCGTTGCCATCAAGGTCTTGCATCCACACAACGTGGGCGACACCATGGTGGCTCGATTCCGTCGCGAAGCGGAGGCTTGCTCGAAGCTGTCGAGCCCTCATTCGGTCACCATCTTTGACTTTGACCAGACCGAGGACGGAGTCCTCTACCTGGCGATGGAGTACCTGCAAGGCAAGAGCCTTCAGCAAGTGCAGCAGGCCGAGGGTGCCCTCCCCGCCCGCCGCGTGCTGGGCATTCTCGACCAGGTGGCCGACGCACTTGGCGAAGCGCACGGACACGGCATCATCCACCGAGACATGAAGCCCGAAAACCTCATGGTGGACCGGCGCGCCGACGGCGATCTGGTCAAGGTGCTCGACTTTGGCATCGCCAAGATCATCTCTGGTGATGGTGCCAACGCAGGGCCCGCTCTGACCGCCTTCGGTCAGACGCTTGGCACACTCGAATTCATGTCGCCCGAGCAACTGCGCGGCAAGGCGCTCGATGGGCGTTCGGACATCTACGCCCTTGGCATGATGGCCTACGAAATGTTGACCGGCGAGTTGCCGTTCAAGAACGCCAAGAGTGCCACCGAAGTGATCGAGTTCCATCTGCAGAAGATGCCGCCCCCGCCATCGCAGGGACATCCAGAGCTACGGATTCCGACGGCGGTCGACGAGTTGGTTCTCAAAATGGTCGCAAAATCGCGGGACGACCGGCACGCGGACGCGGCCGACCTGCGCCGCCATGTCCAGGACGCCTTGAGCGCCATGGACACCCAGGCGACTACCCGCGAGGCGGTGCGCGTGATCGCCGTGGTGGCCGGCCTACTGGCACTCGTCGCCATGATCATCGTCTTCGCGAGCAAGTAGCGCCGCAGCCCGTCTTCGATATCTGAGTCGATATCTGAGTCGAGGTCTGAGTCGACGATCGATGACATATCATCCGCTGTAGTGGGTCAAATGATCCAGCTTTTCGGCCCCGACCCCCACGCTATCCGAACATCGATGGTGCGGCATGCATCTGCTATTCTCCGCCCGGTGAAGCGAAAATATCCCTTGCTGATGGTCATGCTCGCCATTTTCACGGTGGAGGCGCAGGCCGCACCTCTTCCAGCCCCGTCGGCTGGCCGTTCCACCTCCGCTGTGGAGGTCGACGCCAAGGCGGTGGCGAGCTTCACGGCGCTGCCGGTGAGGTTCGAGAATCCCGCGAATCCGATCAGCAACGAGAAGGTGACGCTCGGGCGCATGCTGTTCTACGAGACGCGGCTGTCCAGGAACCACGATGTGTCATGCAACTCGTGCCACGGCCTCGACAACTACGGCGTCGACAGTCACAACGTTTCGACCGGGCACAAGGCGCAGCAAGGCGGGCGTAATGCGCCGACGGTCTACAACGCGGGCGGGCACATCGCGCAGTTCTGGGACGGACGCGCAGCCGATCTGGAGGCGCAGGCCAAGGGGCCGATCTTGAACCCGATCGAGATGGCCATGCCGAGCGACAAGAAAGTCGTCGCGGTGCTCAGGTCAATTCCCGGGTATGTCGCCTTGTTCAAGTCGGCGTTCCCGAAGGACAAAGATCCCGTCACCTACGACAACATGGCCAAAGCGATCGGCGCGTTCGAGAGGCAGCTCGTGACACCGTCGCGTTTCGATCAGTTTCTCGCCGGCGACAAGGCCGCCCTCACCGACAAGGAGAAGGACGGGCTGAACACCTTCGCGTCGCTGGGCTGTGTCACCTGCCACAACGGACCCGCGGTCGGTGGCACGTCGTACCAGAAACTGGGCCTCATCAAACCCGTGGACACGAAGGACGTCGGCCGCTTCGCCGTCACCAAGGACGAGAGTGACAGAACGAAGTTCCGCGTGCCCACGCTGCGCAACATCGAGAAGACCGGGCCTTACCTGCACGACGGCAGCAAGACCGACCTGGCAGAGATGGTGCGCTTCATGGCCGATCACCAGCTCGACAAGAGGCTGACCGACAGGCAGGTCGAGGCCGTGGTCGCGTTCCTGAAGGCGCTCACCGGATCGCCATCCAGGGAATACATCGCCAGGCCTGAACTACCCTCGAGCGGGCCGAAAACGCCCAGGCCCGATCCGCGCTAGGAAGCGCCTGGGATCGCACACGACCGTGTGCATCTCAGGCCAAGCGGGACGACCGGCACGCGGACGCGGCCGACTTGCGCCGCCATGTCCAGAACGCCACTCGTCGCCATGATCATCGTCTTCGCCAGTAAGTAGCGCGGGTCGAGCAAGATCGATGCGGCCGACTGCAGACACCCGGCCAGCGAGAGGGGGGCTCAGTACGTACTTTGTGCTACTATTCATACGCATGAAGGAGCGCGTCACGCTCACACTCGATCCGGCCGTGGGACGCAGGGCAAAACTGCTGGCCCGTCAGCGGGGCACCAGCGTGTCTGCCCTGGTCGAGACCTACCTGCGCACGACGCCTCTTTCCGGCGAGGCCAGGATGCCCTTCGCCCAGCGCTGGACCGGCCGCTTCCATCTGGCGACAAGCCACCCAGGTGACGCGCTGGGGCGCGCGCTGCGAGGCAAGTACGGTCTCGGTGGCAGGTGAAAATTCTCATCGACACCGACGTGCTGCTCGACGTCGCGCTCGGTCGGCCCGCGTTCCGGAATGACAGCGGGCAGGTGCTCGGGTGGGCGGAAGCTGCACCGGGCCAGGCGGCCGTGGCATGGCATTCGATCGCCAATCTCGCCTATCTCATCAGGCCGGACGCGCGACCTTTCATCCAAGCACTGATGGAATTTGTGGCGATTCCTCCGACCGGATCGAAACAGATGACGGCCGCACTCGGATATCCGATGCGCGATCTCGAAGACGCCCTGCCAGCGGCCGCAGCCGCCGCGTTCGGCGCGGATTTCGTGGTCACGCGCAACTTGCGCGACTACCGCGGAGCTCCTGTTCCAGCCCTGGACCCCAGGGCCTTCTTGCACAAGGTGATGAGGCACTGATCAGGCCCCGTTTCCGCCGGGGATTGGCCAGGCAGACCCACCACGCGCTTCTCGAGGTCTGAGTCGACGATCGATGACATATCATTCGTGTAAGCGATCGTTGACATTAATAGAATGTAAGCAATCATTGACATAGTGAACCTCCGTACGGCTCGCGATCTCGGCCTCCTCATCCGTGACGAACGGCGTCGACAGGGGCTCGATCAGAAGATCCTGGCCCAGCGCGTCGGGGTGAGCCGCCAGTGGCTAATCGACGCTGAGAAGGGCAAACCCGGTGCCGCCGTCGGGCTCGTGTTGCGGACGTTGAACGCGCTCGGGCTGGCTGTTCGGGTCGAGGTCCCGGGCGAGGTTCGGGAAAGATCCCCCTTCTCAGGAGCGCTCGTCGACATCGACGCCGTCATCGACCAAGCGCGGCGCGGTAAGCAATGAAGCCAGAACGGCAAGCGGCCGACAAGGTTCTCTTGGCGGTGTTCGAGGGACGTGTCGTGGCGCGGGCCCTGCAGGATCGACGCGGCCGACTGCAGTTCTCCTACGAGGAGGCGTGGCGTTCGTTCGACGGCGCGTTTCCGCTGTCCCTGTCGCTGCCACTGGCGAGCCGAACTCACCCGCACGACGCGATCGAGTCGTTCTTTGCCGGCCTCCTGCCCGACCGCGAGGAGATCCTGACGAGCTGGGCCCGACGCTTCGAGACCTCTCGGAACCCCTTCGCGCTCCTTGGGCACGTCGGGGAGGACTGCCCTGGTGCCTTCCAGTTCGTTCGCCAGAATCGCTTGGGGGTGCGCAAAGCCGAGCAGACGCTCGACGTTCAGTGGTTGACCGAATCCAATATTGGCGAGCGCATCAGGGTGTTGCACACAGACCCATCGGCGTGGCGGGCGCCTGGAGATACCGGGCAGTTCAGTCTCGGCGGCGCGCAGGCGAAGACCTCGCTCCTCTTCCATGAAGGCCGATGGGGGATTCCTTCCGGTCGGACGCCGACGACTCACATCCTCAAGCCGCCGATACCCGGTCTCGACGGCCACGTCGAGAACGAGCACATCTGTCTCGAGCTCGCGCGGGCGCTCGGACTGCCGGTCGCCTCGTCGCAGGTTGCCCGCTTCGACGGGGAGACCGTCATCGTCGTGGAGCGTTTCGACCGGGCGATCACCTCAAGGATGGCGGACGCGGCGGCCGCAGGGGCGGCGAGTTGGGCGGCCACGGCGGCGGGCGCCGCGGCCGAGAAATCGCCAACAGGGGCGATCCGGGCCCCGGGCGCCGCCGCGCGGGCCGCCGAGGCGAGCGCGCGCGCCCATAGCCTCCGCGAGCTGGCCGCGCGAAGGCCCATCCTGCGCCTCCACCAAGAAGATCTCTGCCAGGCCCTCGCCGTTCCGCCTCGGCACAAGTATCAGAACGAAGGCGGGCCCGGCCCCCGCGAGATCGTCGACCTGCTGCGCACGAACTCCAGCCAGCCCGAGAGCGATGTCTGGACCTTCGTCGACGCGCTGGCGTTCAACTGGCTCATCGGCGGGACGGACGCCCACGCCAAGAACTACTCCGTGCTCCACGGCGGGGGAGGCCGCGTGCGGCTCGCCCCCTTCTACGACATGGCGAGCGTGCTGCCCTACGAAGCCTTGGCCTCACGGGACGTCCGGCTCTCCATGCGACTCGGTGGCACCTACCGTCTTGCGGAGATCGACGCCGGTGCCTGGCACCGCCTGGCCGGGGAGATCGCTGTCGACGCCGATGAGCTCCTTGCCCGCGTCGCCACGATGACCCGGGCGCTGCCGGAGAAGCTGGCGGAGGCGATCGCAGCGGCACGTGCGGGAGGGATCGACCACCCGATCCTGGAGCGCCTCCTCTCGGTGCTGCCCGAGAGGGCGAATCACTGCTTGCGGTGGTTCGAATAGCGGGGGGCGACCGCGCCAAGCGCGATCACCACAACTTCTGCGAGACAAATGTTGGACACCTACTTGACCGCGCTGAAAAAGCGGCTCCAACGAACCGACGCCAGCCACTCGGCGACCCCAGGGGCGGACCATCCGGCGTTCGTCGGTGCCCGCGACCACCACACGACCAGCGCTCTGCCCCTGACCAAATCGAGGGGTACCGTGCCCCACACGCGCGAGTCGTTGGAGTTGTCCCGGTTGTCGCCCATGACGAAAACACTATCCGGCGGCACTTCCTTGGGCCCAAAGTCCTGCCCCGCACGCCCCGGTTCAAGAACGTTGTAGATGGCCTTGTGCGCCTTGCCGTCGAGGTTCTCGAGCCACAGATCGCATTCGCGCTCGTACAGCACGCCCTCGATGCGCGCGCCCTCGCTGTACCGGCACGGACCGTCGACGTGTTCTCTGGTTGCCGGCTTGCCGTTGACGAACACCTCGTTGTGGCGCAGCTCGATCTGATCGCCGGGCAGACCCACCACGCGCTTGATGTAATCAACATCTGTGCTCAGCGGGTACTTGAAGACGATGACGTCGCCACGTTTGGGCTGCTTGAACTGGAAGATCTTGGTGTTGGTGAACGGGATGCCAAGGCCGTAGGCGAACTTCGACACGAAGATGTGGTCGCCGATCTCCAGCGTCGGAATCATCGATCCCGACGGAATCTGGAACGCCTCGACGACGAAGGCGCGCAGAAAAAACGCGATCGCCACCGCGACGCCGATGGACTCCGAATATTCGCGCAAGGTTGATTTGCGCGCGAAGGCCAGATGTTGGTCCATCTTCTCGTCGAGCGTGGACATCGCCTCGCGCAACTTTTCCGCATCGGCGGCAGCCGTCCCCTGCAAGGACTCGGTCACGGCGGTTGCGGCCCGCTCGACCTCTGCCGCCACCGTTTCTGGGATGCGGTAGCCTTTGCGCTTCAGTATCCGTCGCGCCTCGGCGACGATTTGCTGCGCCTCCGCATGGGCGCGCTTGCGTCCCCTACTTTCCTTCCATGCGGCGAGTGCGGCGAGCATGTTCTCAGTCGATCTTCAAGATGGCCAGGAACGCTTCCTGTGGAATCTCCACGTTCCCCACCTGCTTCATCCGCTTTTTACCTTCCTTCTGGCGCTCCAACAACTTGCGCTTGCGGCTGATGTCGCCGCCGTAGCATTTGGCGGTCACGTTCTTGCGCAACGCCTTGACCGTCGTGCGCGCGATGACCTTCGAGCCCAGCCCTGCCTGGATGGCAACCTCGAACTGCTGCATCGGGATGAGTTCCTTCATCTTGACGCACAGATCACGCCCCTTGATGAACGCGACGTCGCGGTGCACGATCGCCGACAGCGAATCGACCCGGTCACCATTGACCATCAGATCGAGCTTCACAAGATCCGCCACCTGGTAGCCCTTGGGCTCGTAGTCGAGCGACGCGTAGCCGCGCGACACCGATTTCATGCGATCGTAAAACCCGAACACCACTTCGGTCAGCGGCAGATCATAGCGAATGATGACCCGCCGTAGGCCCGCGTACGCAAGCCCCGTCTGCGTGCCGCGCTTTTCCTGGCAAAGTTTCAGCAGCGCACCCACGTACTCGGGCGGCGTGTGAATCGTCGCCGCGATGATTGGCTCCTCGACCCGTTCGACCTCGCCCTCGTTGGGAAATTTCGCCGGGTTGTCGAGTTCGGTGATTTCTTCCCCGCGCTTGACGATGCGAAAGCGCACCGTCGGGGCTGTGGTGATCAGATCAAGGTTGTATTCGCGCTCAAGCCGCTCCTGCACGATCTCCATGTGGAGCAGGCCAAGAAACCCGCAGCGGAATCCAAAACCCAGCGCCAGCGACGTCTCCGGCTCGCGCGTGAAGGATGCATCGTTCAGGCGCAGCTTGTCGAGCGCGTCACGCAGATCCTCGTAGCGAGCCGAATCGGTGGGGAAAATGCCCGCGAACACCATCGGCTTGGCGGGCTGAAACCCTGGCAACGGGAATTCGCACGGCCGCCCCGCTTCGGTGATGGTGTCACCGACCCGTGCATCGGCCACTTCCTTGATCGCCGCGGTCAGAAAGCCCACCTCGCCCGGGCCAAGCTCGGCGATCTCACGCGGCATCGGTGCAAACACGCCCAGGGTTTGCACCTCATAGTCGCGGCCCGCAGCCACGAAGCGCACCTTGAGCTTGCCGCGCAAGACGCCATCGACCACCCGGCACAGGCACACGACGCCGCGGTAACTGTCGTACCAACTATCGAGCAGGAGCACCTTGAGCGGCTTGTCGGCGTCGCCGCGCGGTGGTGGGACCTTCGCCACGACCGCCTCCAGAATTTCCTCGATGCCCCGGCCGTCCTTGGCCGACGCGAGAATCGCCTCGCTGGCATCCAGCCCGATGATCTCTTCGATCTGCTGCCGCACCCCCTCCGGATCGGCCGCCGGCAAGTCGATCTTGTTGATCACCGGAATGATGGCGAGGTTGTTGGCCGATGCGATGTACACGTTCGCCAGCGTCTGCGCCTCGACGCCCTGCGAAGCATCGACCACAAGAAGCGCGCCCTCGCACGCCGCCAGCGAGCGCGAAACCTCGTAGTGAAAGTCGACATGGCCAGGCGTGTCGATCAGGTTCAGCTCGTAGGTTTCGCCGTCCTTGGCCTTGTAATACAGGCGCGCGGTCGCGGCCTTGATGGTGATGCCGCGCTCGCGCTCGAGATCCATGCTGTCCAGAAACTGCGCCTTTTGCTCGCGCTGGGTGATCGCACCCGTCGCGTCCATCAGTCGATCCGCCAGCGTCGACTTGCCATGGTCGATGTGAGCGATGATCGAAAAATTGCGAATCAGGCGGGGCGTCGTCGCGGACGGGGGCACGGCAACCTTGGCGCGGGCGCTTACTTGCGAACCACGTCCAGGGACAATTGCTGCCCGGGCAGGCGCTGCTTTTCCCTATCGAGGACGAGGTCGATGCCCTGACGGACATACTCGGCCACCGGAACCTTGGTCTTGCCGTGCAGCAACTTCAACAACTCGTCTTGCTCCGGCGTGATGTACACCGTCGTGGATACTTTCTTGCGCCCCATCGTTGTCCCGTTGCCTTGCCGGGACCATGCATGACCATAGGTGAATAGTCAATTGGGTTGGCCGGTTGGCCGACTACAACTTGCCAGCGGCTGCTTTGACGAAGCTCTCGATGCAGGCAACTTCATCCATCGAGAGCTCGGTGCCAGCCACGTAACTTGGCGCACCCATTGGTGGCGGCATGAACGTGCCTGGATCGCCCCCCCCCCCTGGCGGACATGCCCCGATTTTGCCCTTGGTATCGGCCATCGCCTTTACCTTGTGCAATATGAAACTGTCTTGCGGGTTTGCCTTGTCGATGAGCTTGGTCTTGGCCTTGTCGCAGGCCACCTTCGGCTCCTTGTCGATGAGTTTCCAGACCTCCGCAAATTGGGTTCCCGCCGCTATGCTGCCGTGACACGAGGCGCCAACCCCAACCCCGCAACGCATCTTGAAGAAGCCGTCCATCTTTCCAAGCGTCGGGTAGGCCGCACAGTTCTTGACGACGGTCATCGCGTTGACCGCCACGTCGATGGCAACCCCCAAATTCGTCTTGGTGCAGTCAAACCCCTTGGCAGGATCGCTGCAATCGATCTGCCCCGGACTACAGGAAACCATCGCAGTTCCTGCGATCGCGCAAAGCGCGAAAACCGTGATCCCCGCCCCGTACACCGCCCCGATGGTTCCTCGAATGCCGGTCAATTTCGCACGGCCGCGCACATCCTGCATTGGGCTCCTTCTGCGTGTGATCTAGCATCTTAAGTACTCCAATGGCCCAAAAACGCAAGAGGGGAGTGCGCGCCCGCACCAACCTTGGGCCGGTGCCGGACCACAAGCCCGATTCAGAACCGTAGGCGCAGGTCGAGGCCGCCGCCACCGTCGAGATAAGCGACTGGCAAGATGGAAACTCCGGGCCCGCCCCGCGCCGTGGCCGGATCGTCCCTGGCCACGTAACCCAGGTAGAACAGCACCGCTCCCGTCGTCAAAAGCACGCCCGACGTGGCGGCCGAGATCCACTGGTAGGTCTGAAACCGCTCGCCCTGAGCCACCTCGCCGTTGACGTAGCTCTGTTGCGTGGGGGTGCGCCGACTCGCTGGCTTCATGTTCTGATCACACATGCCCGTTGGGCCCGGGCATGGGTAACGACGAAGGGGATCCAGGGCCTCGTTGGTGGCCTTGATGTCGAAGGCAAACTTGATCGCCAGGCCCCCCGCCAGCAGACCAAACGCCGTTACCGCCCACGCCGTCGTGCGCAGAGCGGAGCGCCCTCCCGCAGGCTCAGGAGCGAACGCATCAAGAGCAACCACCGGCGGCGGCTCGGACGGTGCTGGGTTGGCGGCGGGCGGCGGCGAATGGGGCGCCCTCGAAACGCCTGGCGCACGGGTCGCCGCCCCGAGTTGCAAGGCCACCGCAACGGTTTCTCCGGGCGCAACGCGCACCTGCTTTTTGACCTGGTTGTAGCCAGGCTTTGACATCACCACGTCGTGCTCGCCGGCGGCCACTCCGGGAATCACCAGAACACCTGTTCCGATCACCCCGGACGGCACGCCATCAACCTGCACCGAGGCCCCCGGCACGTCGCCCTTGACCCTCAGAACACCCGCTCCGGTTGCAGCCGGCGCAGCGGCTGGCCCGCCCATGAGGGTGACGAGCCACTTCGGGGTCGCAGACCGCAGGCCGGTGGCGACCGCTTGCGCCGCGGGAATCTGGTCAGCAACCCAGGCTTCGACCACGCCCGTGCCCGCATCAAGGATCTTCAGTGTGACAGCCAGATTGTCTCCGGGCACCTTCCGGATGCCGCCGAAGATCAGTTTGTTGGCACCGAGGCTCTTGGCTGCCTGGACCATGCAAGATGGCGCTTCGTCGGGACACGAAAAGACCAGCTTGATGTCCAGCAAATCGCGGCCGGGGACGACCTTCCAGCCCTTGGTCGCCGCCACCTTTTGCCGCAGGGCATCCGATAGCGCCGCCGCGGCATCATCAGGCGCGCCCTCCGACGCTTCGATGCCCAAGACCGCGACCGCCACCTCGGCGGCGAGCACTGATCCGGCGCTTGCGACAAACGTCAGCACGAAAGCAGTTCCCACGGCAAGCTTGAGCGACCTCATATACGCCGCGCATGTTTCCGCACACGGCACCCCTTGTCAATGCGCCTGTCAGGCCAGGGGTGCGGATGTGCGGGGGCGTTCTCGCCGGTCAAGTTGCGGCATGCTAGCGTCCTGGGGTGCAGTTGGGCGTTTCGGCCAAGATTTTTGTCGGCTACACGGTGCTGGTTCTGGCCTTCGCGGCCACCAGTATTTTCACCCTGGTCTACCTTCATCGCGCGCGACAGCAGGTCGTCGTCACGCAGCACTTTTTCGAGGTGCAAGCACCGGTGGACCGGGCCGCGCGCCTGGTCGCTGATTTTCCTGCAATGGCCCCGTCGAGCACCCGGCCACCCCGGCCAGCGCCTTTGCAGGCATTGACCCTGGCCCAGGCGCGTGACCACCTGGAAAGCGCACTGGCGGTGCTGCAACGTGCGATGGCCGAGCAGTCGAGCGCCTCGCGCCGCCAGACGCTGGAACACTACCAGGCCGAGTTGGGAACGTCGACGCTCGCCGTGGAGAGCCTGCGCGAACAGCTTGGGGTGGTTGCCGCCGGCACCGACGAGGCAGCCACGCGTCGCTTCCACGCCGATCTGGTCAAGCTGCGCACCGGCTTGCAACACCTCGCGCGCAAGCTGCGCGGCGAGTGGCAGGATACCATTGCGGATCTGGCTGCCAGCGAAGCCTGGGCGGGAAAGGCTGCCCTCGGCCTTGGAGCGGCCGGTGTTCTGGCCGCCATCGCCGCCGCCCTTTTCATGCTGCGAACGTTGCGTCCATTGCGCGTGCTTCGTCAACACACGCGCCAGATCGCAGGGGGCGACTACGCGCGGCGCACTGGCATCAGCTCCCACGATGAAATCGGAGATCTGGCGCGCGAGTTCGACGCCATGGCCGGTGCCATCCTTGCCCGTCAGCAGGATCTGATTCGGTCAGAGCGCCTCGCCACCGTCGGCCGCATGGCGGCGCACATCACGCACGAAATTCGCAACCCGCTCGCATCGATTGGACTGAACGTGGATCTGCTGGGCGATGAAATGCCGCCCGATTCCACCTCCGCCCGGCAGTTGCTGACCTCGATCGCCGCGGAGGTGGATCGCCTGAGCGAAATCACTGAAACCTACTTGCGCTTCGTCAGGTTGCCCAGGCCGCGCCTCGGCCGCGAAGATCTCGGGGCGGCCGTGAAGTCGGCGATCGAATTTTCGCGCGCCGAGTTGCAGCGCGCGGGGGTCGCCGTGGAGCTGTCCATTGGGCCGGGCGTGCTCGAGGTCGCGGGCGATGAGAATCAGCTTCGTCAGGCCATTCTGAATCTAGTCCGCAACGCCAGGGAAGCGATGCCCGCAGGTGGTCGGCTGCGCGTCGACGTCACGGCGGACGCGCCCAACGTCCTCCTGGGCATCTCGGATACCGGGGGCGGGATCGCCCCGGCGGATCTGGGCAAGGTGTTCGAACCCTTCTATTCGACCAAGACCAAGGGCACCGGACTCGGTCTCGCGGCGGTGCTTCAGGTGGTCACCGAACACCGCGGCCGCATTGCGGTGCAAAGCCCCCCCGGGGGTGGTTGCCAATTCGTCGTCACCTTGCCCGCGTACGTGGCCGAGGCCGGACCTGCGGCCGAAAGCGCGGCTCCATCGCGCGACCAGGTTGCCGATCCGGTGATCGCGCAAGGCAACGCGTAGCCGAAGGCGTGCGCAGATGCAGGCGATGCCCGCCGTGCGTGGTACGATTCCGCCATGGCCATGGAACCAGCTCGAAACTCTTCTGCCCCCGAAGATCTCAGTCCGGAAGCGTACGAAAACTACGACGCCTTCCTGAAACAGGCGGTGCGCGAGTACTACACGCGCGGATGGAAAAGCCGCCGCGGCAACTTCATCGCGCTCATCCTCGCGTCGGGTCAGGTGATTGGTCTGGCCAAGGATTCAGTCATGGACGGATCCGGGCTGCGCACGGCTGCGCTCGGTGCCGCAGGCGTTGTCGCGCTCCGCCTCGGGCTGCGCTACTTCTTTGCCGGACCTGTGGGCGTCGTGTTGTCGGCGGCGCTGCTCGGCTCGGCGGCTGGCTACCTGCTGAAACACCGGGGCGAGATCACCGCGAAGCTCACCCCGTATCGAACCCTGATCTCCGACACGCGCACCAGGTTCGAGGAGATTCAGACCGGCCATCGAGCGAAGCGTTACGATGATACGGCGCGCAACCTGATGGTCGAAGGACTGCGCAAGCGCTTCCTCGACGAGGTCGACGCTTAGCCCATCAGTAACCGTTCACATGGGGGGACCGCCCGGCGCCATGCCCTTCCAGCTCCGTCCCGTCGCTGT
>CAYSKR010000182.1:0-5878 GCA_964431675.1 uncultured Myxococcales bacterium | reverse complement strand
ACTGGGAACGCTCAATGAGGCCCAAGCGCGATGGTTTGTAGCCAAAGAAGAACCACAAGATTGGGGTCAAGATTCCTGACGAGGACTGGCGAGGAAATGAAGCGTCTCAATATCCAGCGTAATCGCATCAATCCACGCTGGAACTACACGATCAATCCATTCGCGGTGCAGCGAATCGTACACTTTGTTTTGTCATGACCCCTAACGCCTCAGGTGGTTTGCCCCTGCCCTGCCGCGCGAACGAGTGCTTCCAACTTTTCCGCCGTATTGAGCCCAGGATCGTCGAGCACTCGCTCGAGCAACCCGTCGAGCACCTCGCCGATGCGACGGCCCGGGCCGAGGCCGAGGACGCGCATGACGTCGGCACCGTCGATGGCGAGCTCCCGCACCGTGAGCGCGGCGTCGCCGGTCGCCACCTCGTCGATGCGCCGACGCAAATCGCGCGTTTCCTTCCCTGAATCTTCGCCGAAGCCCCGGCCGATGATGTCGGCCTCGCGCAGCGCCATCAACGCGGGCACGCGCTCATGTCCAATGCGCCGCACGAAACGCCGCACCGATCCGTCGGTCCACTCGGAGGTGTAGAAAAACATGTGGTGCTGCACCAGGGCCTGCACGCCCTCGCGGTCGGCGGTGGACAACTTCAAGCGTCGCCCGATGCCGTCCGCCATCTCCGCCCCGAGAAATTCGTGTTTCCAGAACGAGTACTCACCCCGGGCGTCTTCCTTTTCCTGCCGACTACCGGGCTTGCCCACGTCGTGAAGCAACGCCCCGAGGCGCAGCACCAGATCGCCCGGCGCGTGGTCCAGCACTTCCATGGTGTGCCGGTAGACGTCGAACTTGTGAAACCGGTTCTGCGTGCAGCCCACGCTGTCCATCAACTCGGGGATGATCTGTGCGAGCAAACCCGACGCCAGGAGCAAGTCAATGCCCTGCGACGGCTTGCGCGAGAGCAGGAGTTTGCCCAGCTCGTCGCGAATGCGCTCGGCGGACACCATCCGGAACGATCCCAGCGTCGGCTGGATCGCGGCCAGTGTCGCTGCATCGATTTCGAACTCAAGCTGGGTTGCCTGACGCACCGCCCGCATCGGCCGCAGGCCATCCTCGGAAAAACGTTCGATCGGGTCACCCACCGTCTTGATCACCCGGCGCCCGATGTCGCCGCAGCCGTCGAACGGATCCACCAAACGATCCGCGATGGGATCGTATGCGATGGCGTTCATGGTGAAGTCGCGGCGCGCGAGATCCTCGACCAACGTCTTGCCGAAGCTGACCGACGAAGGCCGGCGCCCATCCTTGTATGTGCCCTCGCCGCGAAACGTGGTGACCTCGACGTGGCGCTTGACCGCTTTGCCTGCGAGCACGGTGACCGTGCCGTGTTGCAGGCCGGTTGGGATCGCGAAGCCCTCGAACAGATCCATGACCACGTCGGGCAACGCGCTGCTGGCGATGTCGAAGTCCCCCGGGTTGCGGCCAAGAATTAAATCGCGGACGCCACCGCCGACCACGTGCGCTTCATGCCCTGCGCCGCGCAGGCGCGTACACACGTCCCGAACGTCCTCGGGGATCTGCTCGGGTGAAATGGCAGGGCTGCTCACGGCTTGCCCTCGTCCGCAAGGGCCGCAATCGCCAGAGCCGCCGCGTGCTGTTGCGCGTCCTTTTTCGATTTGCCCTGGGCGCGCCCGTATTCTTTCTCGCCCAGGTGGATGGCGACCTCGAAAGTCGGCTCGTGGTCCGGGCCGGCCTGGCCGAGGACCGTGTACCTCGGTTCAAGATGCATGCGGGCTTGCGACAACTCTTGCAACCGCGACTTGAAATCGTGTTCCACGGCCAGTTCGGCGACCGCGACCGAGGGTTCAAGGAGGCGTTCGAGCACCCCTTGCGCTGCGACGAACCCACCATCCAGAAATATCGCACCGACGAGTGCTTCGAGCGCGTTGGCGAGAATCGAACGTTTGGCGCGCCCGCCACCCTGCTCCTCGCCCTTCCCCAGAAACACCCAGCGGCCAAGTGACACGGCGTCGGCCACGCGCGCCAGGCTGGCGTCGTTGACCAGCGCTGCCCGCGCCTTGGACAGCGCGCCTTCCGACCAATCGGGAAATCGCTTCATCAACAGGTGACTCGTCACCAGATCCAGGACCGCGTCGCCCAGGAACTCGTAGCGCTCGTTGTCGCTGCGAGCGGTGCCGACGCGCTCGTTGATCCACGACGTGTGGGTCAGCGCGGCCTCGCACAACTCGCGGCGAAGGAAGCGGTATCCGAGACTGCTTTCGAGTTGCGCGTAGTCTGATGCGGGCGGATCCTCGGCCATGGCCCGCCGATTATAGTCGGCGCGGGTACACGCAGGGAACAAGGCCGGTCAGACAGGAGTTCCGGCGGCGCAAAACGACGAGTAAGATGGGGCTGTGCTTGGTCCCGCCTTCGCGCCCGATGCGCCGCGTCTCGATGGCAAGCGGCTGCTTCTGCGTGCGCTGCACATTGGCGCGCTGTGCTTACAACACGCCGTGCTTTTCGTGCTCGGCTGGCTCGGGCTGATGCTGGTGTTCGCGGGAAAGGACAAGCGCCGAGCCTGGTTTGGCACCGTCGCCACCGATCTTTTCCGCAGCCTGGGTGCCACGTTCATCAAGGTCGGGCAGATCATGAGCACCCGCCCGGATCTCGTCCCCGACTACCTGACACACGCCCTCGAACGGCTTCAGGACGACGTCGGGCCGTTCGCGTTCGAGGACGTGGTCCGCACCATCGAGGAAGATCTGGGCAAGCCCCTGCGCGAGATCTTCACCGAGTTCGCGGCCACGCCCATGGCGTCCGCATCGGTTGCTCAGGTACACAAGGCGCGCACGCCCGACGGTCGCCTGCTCGCGGTCAAGGTGCGGCGCCCGCAGGTGGTCGAAACCTGCCGCTTTGACCTGCTGTTCATGACCTGGGTCGCCCGGCTGCTGGGGCACCTGCCGTGGACCCGAACCCTGGATCCCGAAGCGGCGATGGGCGAATTCGCACGCGCGGTGTTTGCGCAGCTCGACTTTCGCATCGAGGCGCGCAACGGACGCCGCTTTCGCGACAACTTCCGCGCTGTGCCGGACGTGGTGTTTCCGGAAGTGTGCGAAAACCTGTCGACCGAACGCGTGCTCACGATGTCGTACATCGAGGGCACCAAGATTCTCGCCGCATCGCGAACCTCGGCCGATCCCAGAGCCATCGCCCGCACGGGCTTGCAGGCCCTGCTGAAGATGATCTTCGAGGACGGGTTCGTACACGCCGACCTGCACCCCGGCAACATACTCATCACCACGGACTGCAAGCTGGCGCTGCTCGACCTGGGTCTGGTTGGCGAGCTCGACCAGCCGCACCGCGAGGCCTTTGCGCGCTTCTTCGCCGCGTGGGCTCAGCGCGACGGCGACACGATGGCGCGACTGATGTTCGCCATGTCTTCACGCGCGAACGACAAGGAAGCCTTCGAGCACTACCGCGCCGCCATCATCGACTTCGTCGGGCGCACCTGGGGCCACCGACTCGGCGAGGTGCAACTCGGCCGTGTGCTGTTCGACATGCTGGGAATCCTGCGTCGGCACCGCATCCGCATGAACCCCGACTTCACCATCGTGAACATCGCGATCGCCGTCACCGAAGGCATCGCCAGGCAACTCGATCCCGAACTCGACCTGATGGCCGAAGCCTTGCCCTACTTCCTCGCCCACCCAGTGCAGCAAAGCGCGGACTGAACTACCCCTGGGGTTGCGCTAAGCATACCAGTGCCTTACTCTTACCAGTAAGAGTATTACCATGCGCATCACCTCCAAGGGACAGGTCACCATTCCCATCGACGTTCGCGAGAAGCTGGGGCTTCTCCCAAACACGGAAGTCGAATTCTCGGTTCGCGGAAACTGGGCGCGCCTGATCAAGATTCCCACCCAGCGCGCTCGAAGTCGGGGCGCGGAACTCGTCGCTCGCCTGCGGGGCTCGGCGGACGCACGAATGAGCACGGACGAAATTCTCGCATTGACACGTTCCCGACGATGAAACCAGTTCTGGTCGACACGAACGTTCTGCTCGACGTGGCCACCCAGGATCCGAACTGGTTCTCCTGGTCTTCCCGGGCGCTCGAGCAAGCCGCGAACGAATCCCGATTGGTGATCAACCCCATCATCTACGCCGAATTGTCGACGGGTTACCCCCGAATCGAGGATCTTGAGGCAGCTATTCCCCCGAGCGCCTATGCGCGTGAGCCCTTGCCGTACGAAGCCGGGTTCCTCGCCGGCAAGGTCTTCCTTCAATACCGACGTCGGGGTGGCACGCGAACGTCGCCGCTGCCCGACTTCTACATCGGTGCCCACGCCGCAATCGCTGACTTCCGTCTTCTGACCCGGGATGCCCGACCTTTCCGAGCATACTTTCCGCGCCTGGATTTGATCACGCCCGGTGGCTGATCGGTCAAGCGTGGGCTGGGGGCTGGGGGGTTGCGTTGGCGTCCCCTACCCCCCCGCGCCGAGTTCCTTGAGCTTGTCTTGCACGGCCTCTGCGTGGCCTGCGGAGCGGACGGTCGGCCAGTGGTGCGCGATCTTGCCCCTGGGATCGATGATCGCGGTCGAGCGGACGATGCCCATGTACGTCTTGCCGTAGTTGCTCTTCTCGCCCCACGCGCCGTACTGGTCCATCACGGCATGGTCGGGATCGCTGAGCAAGTCGATCTTGAGTTTGTGCTTGGCGATGAATTTTCGGTGGCTCTCGGTCGAGTCCATGCTGCAGCCAAAGACCACGGCTTCCAGACGCTCGAAGGCTTTGTGCTGGTCGGTAAAGTCGCACGCCTCGACGGTGCATCCGGGGGTGTCGTCCTTCGGGTAGAAATACAGCACCACCCACTTGCCCTTGCAGTCATCGAGCTTGACGATCTTGTCGTCCTGGTTGGCGAGAGCGAAGGTCGGTGCCTTGCTTCCGGCGGTCATTGCGTCTGCCATGGGGTCTCCTCGCGCGACTTATATCACCTGTGCCCGCCAGCAAGGTAAAGGAGCCGCAGCATGATTTCCGCCCAGGATATTTCCGAGCTTATTGCCCCCCTTGATGAGGATGCCAAGGCGCTGGTCATCGACTTCGCGCGCCTCCTGCACGAGCGCAGCGGTCTCATGATCTCAGCCGACGCCACCCTCGACGGGCCAGAATTCGAGCACTGGCAGGCGAGCGTGCAAGCGCACGCGCGCAAAGTGCTCGCCGAGCATCGGCGCCGCCTTGAGTCCGCCGGTCTGCCGACCGACGGCAGCATTCCCGAAGCGAAATTGCCGAAGGACATGGCCCCGGGTTCCACGACAAGCGTCGAGACATGAAGCCAAGGATGACCATTGTGGCCGGGCCGTCCGGCAGCGGCAGGGATTGATTCGCCTGGTGGAACCCGTCGTGACGTGGATGCCCTTGCCGTGGAGATCACGGTGAAGACCCCTCGTCATGGTGACTGGATGCGTCGAATGGTGCCTGGTCTATTGGCGTGCCTCCGGTGGTCACCTCGCAGCTTGTGGGGCCTGGAAACACGAAATATGGATTGCGGAAGAACCTAGAAAAAACTAGAATTACATCCATGAAGGAAATACAGATTTCAGCGCCCGTGTCTAAGGGCACGAAGCAACTGCTGGACAAGTTCGTCCGGGTTAGTGGTCAGAAGAAATCCTTCGTGATCGAAAGCGCGCTGCGCCACCACATGCATGCTCTCCAGGAACTTCCGGCAGACGTCATCATCCCCCCACGCCTGGTCGTGACGCGTGCATCGGGTGATTCTATCCTGGAACGGCTCACGGGAACCCCCTCACGCAACCCGAAACTGCGAGCCCTGCTCCGTGGCGATCGTCGTTAGGCCACTTCGCCCAGAGGACGACCGGGTCGAGTTCAGCTCGGG
>CAYSKR010000181.1:0-13095 GCA_964431675.1 uncultured Myxococcales bacterium | reverse complement strand
TCATCGCAGGGCGCGCCGGCGGGCTCAAGCCGGGGCAGCACCTCGTGGCAACCGGCAAGCACCCCGCTTCGGTCGTGGTCTCGGCGATGAAAGCGGTCGGGGTCAACCAGCCGCTCGGCGACATCACGGAAGACGTCCCGGCGCTGCTCATGTGATTGCGCCATGGCAGGTCATGGTAGGGTAGCTGCATGCGGGGCACCATGAGGGTCACGAGCATCGTCCTCGCCATGACGTTTGCGGTGTCGGCGGTGGCGACGTCCATGGCGCTGCGCGGTGCCCTGGCCGCAGGATTGCCGGAGCTCCGGCCTGAGGTGCCGCAAGGATCGCTTTCCGGCCTGCGTCGGCTGACGAGCTACGAGTACGACAACTCCTTGCGGGATCTGCTCGGCGACGTGACCCGGCCCAGCCGCCAGATCTTGCCGACCGACCGCCGGAATCCCTTCGACAATGATTATTCCATCCAGGAGCCGTCGAAGGCGCTGGTCGAGGCGCTCGACATGCTGGGCCGCGAGGCCATCGAGCGCCTGCTGGTCGATGCGCCCCGGCGCGATCGCGTGATCGGCTGCGTTCCTAAGAGCGAGACCGACGCGGACTGCTTTGGTCAATTCCTGACCCGTTTCGGACGCCTCGCTCTGCGACGGACATTGACCTCGATGGAGGTCGGCCGGTACGCGAAGCTGCTGCGTCTGTCGACGGGCAAGGGCGGTTTCTTCCTGGCGGTGCGAGCTGCGCTGCGCGTGTTTCTTCAGCATCCCGAGTTTATCTACAAGGTCGAGACCGGTGTGGCGGTCGGCGATTCGGGCACGTTCAAGTTGACCGGCCGTGAAGTCGCGACGCGCCTTGCGTACTTTCTTTGGGCGAGTCCCCCCGACGGTGATCTGCTGGATCTCGCTGAACAAGGCGGTCTCGACACGGCCGACGGCGTGCGTGCGGCCGCGCGGCGCATGATGCTGGATGCGCGTGCGCGCGAGGTCACGCTGCGCCTGCACGCGCTGTGGATGGATTTCGAAGAGCCACGTTTGCCCCGGGCGATTGGCCACGCGATGCAGGAAGAGACGGCGGCGCTCATCACGCGCGTGATCTTCGAGGAAGGTCGGCCGTGGCATGATCTGCTGCGCGCGCCAACGACGTTCGTCACCGATGATCTGGCGCGCCATTACGGCCTCATCCCATCGCCTGACGCCGGCGCGTCGCCCGATGCGCCCGCGAAGTGGGTGCCCTACGGCAACACGGGCCGCAAGGGCCTGTTGTCGCATGGGACGTTTTTGTCGGTGGGGGCGAAGTTCGCGGGCGACACCAGCCCCACCATGCGCGGCCTCGGCATTCGCGAGCGCTTGCTCTGTCAGGACATTCCGCCGCCACCGCCGGGGGTCAGTACAAACGATCCACCGCCGGAAGTCGGCGACGTCGTTTGCAAGGAAGATCGTTATCAGTTCCACAAGGAAGGTGGCTGCGGCAAGTGCCATCGTTTGATGGATCCGATCGGGTTTGGGCTCGAACGCTACGATCAGCAGGGCCGTTTCCGCACCAATGAACGCAAGCATCCGCAGTGCGAGATCGCCGGCAAGGGCGAGTTGCAAGGGGTGGGCGAATTCAGCGGGCCCGCCGAGCTGGCGGACTTGCTGCTCAAGTCGGGGCGCCTCAACACGTGCCTGGTGGCACAGCTTTACAAGGCTGCGCTGGGTCGGCACGAACTCGAAGACAGCGACACCCGTTCCATTGACGTCATCACCAAGAAGCTTGGCGGTCCTGCGGCCGACTTCCAGTTTCAGGATGCGTTGGCGGAGCTGGTAAGCTCGGATGCGTTCCGCTATCGGCGAGAATCGCCCTCAACTCACAAGCAGTAGGAGCAATGAGGATGAGACCGTTTGTGAGACCAGCCCGTCTGCACCGTCGTGCGCTGTTGCGTGGCCTGGGCGTCGCGGTGGCGTTGCCGGGCCTCGAGGCGATGGGTTTCGGGGCGTCGCGCGGACGGGCGCTCAAGCCGCCGAAGCGCTTCGTCGTGTCGTACGCCGGCATGTCGCTTGGCACTGACGAGAATCCGGTGACCCAGGTTATCCCGAAGAGCGAGGGGGCCGACTACGAGATCACCCGTGGATTCAAGGCGATCGACGAACTTGGCATTCGCAAGGACGTGTCGATCGTGAGCGGGCTCTTGATCCCATGGCAAGAGAAGAAGGACGGCGAGATGCCGCCCGGCGGGCGTTCGATTTACTTTCACTACAACACGCTTGGACCGCAGGTTGCCGGCACCAACACCGGCCCGACCCGCAAGGGCATGCCACGGGGGCCGACGGCGGATCAAGTGGTCGCGGACGTCATCGCCGACTCGACGGTACAGCGGACGCTGGCGTACCGCGTGCAGCCGGTGCCCTATGTTGGCGGAAATCAAAGCAGCGGCGACAGCGGCAGGCAGGCCTGGCGTCGCACCCCCAACGGCAAGGTTGTTTCGATCGAACCCATCGTCAGCCCACGCCTGGCCTACGAATCGCTCTTTGGCGGCTTCGTGCCACCGGGGGTCAAGGCGGCATCCAGCGCCCGCCGCGCCGTCGACGAACGCAAGAGCGTCCTGGATCTGGTGGCGACCGATACGCAGGCGTTGCTGGGCAGGCTGGGGCAGTCCGATCGCGAGCGCATGGAGCGCCACTTCGCCGAGATCCGCGGCATCGAGAAGCGTCTACAGCCCCAGGCGCGCAAACAGGTCGGCAAGAGTTGCACGTGGCCGACAGCACCCGAACCTGATCCGGCCATCGGCGGTGCCTTCGTTCCGCAACAAGGCAAGGGCCGCGCTTACAGCGTCAGCGATGGCTACAGTGGCGAAGAGCGGCGCGCGGACGTGCTGACTGATCTCATCGCGATGGCGTTTGCGTGCGATCTGTCGCGCACGTCGTCGCTGATGATCACCGAGTGGAAGTGCTACATGAACATGCTGCTGTTCGGCGGCTGGAAGTCGGACCTGCACGAACTGACCCATGGCGCGGCGGGCAAGCAAGGTGCCGACGCGGTGGCGGATTCGGTATCGTGGGGCATCCGCCAGTGGGGCAAGCTGGTCGCGAAGCTGGGAAAGTTGCCCGAAGCAGACGGGTCCAGGATCATCGATCACACCGCGATGGCGCTGTGTTTCGAGGGTGGCCACGGCAACGATCCCGAAGGCGGCCGCAAGGTGTCGGCGCATTCTACCGAGAACATGCTGGTCCTGGTCGCGGGACACGCAGGTGGCCTCAAACCGGGGCGGCACGTACGGGCCACAGGCAAGCACCCGGCCAGCGCGATTCTTTCGGCCATGCGAGCCGTCGCTCCATCCGTCGAAGCGATTGGCGAAATTCACGAAGACATTCCCGCGCTGCGCGGCTAGGCACGCCTGCGGCCTTGGCGTGCTGGCGCGCCGGGATCGTTCGCCATCGGTGCCCGGTCGATGGGATAATGCGCCAGCGTGCTGGGCTGGATTGGACGACTCGCTGACGTGCTGGGTGCCTCGGGCGCCGGGCAGATGCGCATCGGCTTGCCGACGGCACCCTGGCGAACCGGATCGCGCCGACGCGCGCGTCGGAACCGGCAACGTCCAAAGGTCATGGTGACATGCGAATAGAGTCACATTGGATTCTTTGTGGATTGGTGGTCTGTGCGTGCCGGTCCGTCGCGCCTTCCGCGCCGGTGACGGTTGTGCCGACGGAACCGGCCCCTACCGGGGTTGAGAAACATCGCGAGTCGCTGCAAGTCACGCCGTGGGAGCTGGTGTTTTCGGGCGACGCCGACGGGACCGCGAAGAGCGAGCCGGTGGGCATCAAGAACATCGGTGCCGCCATCGAGCGCGTCACGGGCCTGCGGGTGGCCGAGGACGACACTCACCTGTTTGGGGTCGAAAATCCTCCAGCTTTTCCCGTGGCAATTTTCCCGGGCAAACAGCTATCGATCGCGGTGACATTTTCTCCGACCGCGGAAAGCAGCGTGGGCGTGCATCGTGCTGCCTTGCGGGTGCTGCGCGGCGGTGGGGTCGAGGATTCCCTGCGCGTGGATCTCGCCGGGCTCGTTTCGCGGCGCGGTCGCGCTGCAGAAGAGCCGCCACTCGCGCAGATGATCGAGGCGCTGGGGTATGGCGTTGATGCCGGGAGCAAGGGCCTCACGCTGGGCACCGGTGCCGAACCGGTGGGTGATGAATTGCGCGCGCCCCGGCTGGTGCGCGCCAAGTCGGCTCCGGTCGGCCTGTACGCGGTCGGTCGCTACTCGAGCGACGAGCGGCTGCCGTATGGGTACTTCACCGGCGGACATCCCAGACCATCGTCCATCGAACTGGCCGCGATCGCCAAGGGGCAGTTTCGGACGCTGAATCCCGAACTCGAACCCGAGGGGAAGACGAACTTCGATCCGGCCGATGAACCCTTCGGGCTGTGGGTCAAGACCGGCAAGCGCGTTGTGTACACCGACGATAGCCTGAACACGGGCAGCCTGCGCCACGCGGCGCGGGTGTACCCGTTGCGGGCGCGCGGTGGCGCTCCCATCTCGGACGCGCTGCTGGTGTGTTTCGAGGGGGACAAGAACAGCGACTACAATGACTACGTCTTTGTGCTGTGGAACGCGCGCGTTGCATCAGCCGCCCAGCCCGGGAAATAGCCTGCCGTTGCGCAGGTGCTAAACTTTGACAGGGGCATGCTCGATGCAATGAGCGAACGTGGTGCCGGGCGGCGGCGGTTGCTGCCGGTGATGGCAGTTGCGGCATCGCTGTCCATGGGTACGCACGGGGCCGTCATCGTCGCGCTGGCCTGGCTCGCCCTGCACGAAGCGGCGCATTCCAGGGACGCCCGCAGTGCCCTCGCGGAGTCTTCTCAGGCCGCAGACCACTACGTCGAACTCCTGCCGGCAAGCATGGCTGACCCGTCGCTGGCACCGATCACGCCCGCGTTCGCGCCCCTGGTAAAGACGTTGCCTTTCGCCGATGCGGCGCAATTCGCGCCCGAGGCGGGGCAGGGCAGAGCGGGCGTGCAGGGCGAAACCCGCGCTCCGGCGACCGACGTTGGCGACGACCAAGCACGGATTCGAACTGCGGCGTGGCGGCGGGACAGATCCACTCTGCGTGCCCGGGTAACGGACGGCTCGAAGGATTACCAGCCATCGCATGAGCGCACGGGAAGGAAGGTTTCATCGCCGCAAGCACTGCGTCGCGAGCCGGTGCTTGGCATCGGCGACTCTTCTCATGTGAGGCACGTGGGGGGGGCGGCCACACCGCCCACTGCGGCGTTGCCCGCGGCCCAGGGAGAGGCGGAGAGCATCCCCGACGTCAATCCGTCCCGCCTCCCTGCGAGCGGGCGCGCCAGCACGAGCGGGCAAGGACCACTCGACGCAGATCGCGGCCGCAAGAGCTTTGATGTCGATGGCGAGGGCGTCGCGCAGGATGATCGCTCATTGCGCGCGGCATCGAACGAGCGGAATCCCGGCCTCGTGGACTTTTCGGCGCCAGGCGTGGGGCCGACGCGGGGCGCGGGCCGGGGCCAGGGTGCCGCACCCGCGAGCCCGAGTCAGGTACACCGAGGAGAAGCACCGGTGCGGGTCGGCGTGACACAACCGGCCCAGGGGGGCGCGTCGGTCGCCAGTTCCGCCCTTGAGCGCGAGTACCTGCGCTTCGAGCTTGAGATTCGTGGTCAAATTCGCAGAGTGCTGACCTTTCCCCCGCGGCTGGCACTGGCCCTGCAACAAGGCGAAACCATTGTGCGCTTCACCGTGCGGCCCGACGGGCACCTCGGCGGCGGGGTCCGCGTGGTCAAGTCGGCTGGTTTCGAGGAGTTCGACGCGGAGGCTGTGTCCGCGGTGCAGCGCGCCGCACCCTTTCCCGCAACGTCGCGGCAACTGACGGTTTCCATGCGCATACCGTTCGAGAACCCGGTCATTCGTGCCGACTAGGTGCGCCGACAGTTGCACGCGGAAAAATAGGAGTAGAATAGGCATTCAGGGTGCAATGGCATGGCTCCCGAACGCGAAAACACGCGGCACAACCGGCAGCGACTTTGGAAGTGGCTGTTTGTAGCAGCCCTGCTGCACTCCTATGCGCTGGGCGTGGTCGGCCTGGTCGTGTATTTCCGCCTGCCGCGCGACGCTGACCTGGCGGCGCAGGAAGCGCAGCGGCGCGCCGATGGCCTCGACGGCGTCGAGGTCACGTCGGTCGACGACGACACCGCGCGCAAGATCGTGGCCGAGCTCGAACGTCGGCAGGAGGAAGCGGAGCAGGAGCAGATCAAAAAAGAGGTCGAGCAGAAGGAGGCTCCCGGCCAGGTGGTTGATTTGCCGCGCCCGCGCGAGGAAAAGCGCCCGGACAGCGCCCGCTTCGCCGCCGAGTACGATTCATCAGTGGCCAAGGAAACCAAGCGCTACGGTCAGTTTGACCAGCAGGCACGGCAGGGAGATCAGGCCGGGGAAAGCGACGTTTCCCATCCGCCCGCTTCGTCGTCTCCTGCGGCGCAGCCGTCGGCCGCTGCGAAAGCGGCTACCAAGAATGCGCAGCCAGGCCGGTTGGCCATGCGCACCCCGGGCCTGCCCGGGCATCCCGCCGGTCCGAGCAGTCCGGGTATTCCCGGCACCGCGCCGGGCGTGGGCGGTGGTGCCGAGGATCTGAACGCGCCGACCGAGGCGGGAGGCGAGCTGGGCCAGGCCGGGCAGTTCGTGCCGCAGCGCAATGGCGGCGGCGGTGTACCACGTTCTGCACCCAATGCATCACCCAACCAACCGGCGCTTCTCCCCAACGAACAGCAAATCGCGCGCGCCATCGGCAGCGGTACGCAGGACCATTTGCGCGACGTCGATGAGGGCGACGAAACCGGCCTGAACGCGAAAAAGTGGAAGTTCGCGTCGTTCTTCAACCGCGTCAAACAACAGGTGCGCGAGCACTGGAAGCCCGCCGACGTGTACCGGCGACGGGATCCTTCGGGCGCCATCTACGGTTCCAAGGATCGCTACACGCTCGTGCGCGTGCAGCTCAAGCCCGATGGGTCGCTGGCGAACGTGATGCTGGACACGCCATCGGGCATCGAGTTTCTCGACGACGAGGCGGTGGAGGCGTTCAAACAGGCGCAGCCGTTTCCCAACCCGCCGCAGCAACTGGTCGAGAGTTCAGGCATGATCAACTTCAACTTTGGCTTCTTCTTCGAGATCTCCGGCGCGCCGAAGATGAAGATCTTCCGTTACAACAGCATGTAACGTCGCGGCGTCACACCTTCCGGAATTGCCCGGGTCAGCTTCGGTAGTCGGCGTTCTCGCTGATGTACTGGTGGGTCAGATCGGCACCCAGCACGGTCGAGGTCGCAGCTCCCGCGCCGAGCTCGACGTGCAGCAGCACCGAGCGCTCGTGTGGTGGATAGTCGTACGGTGGTTTCCAGAGGCCGTCCTCGGTTGGGACACCGGCGGGATACAGTTCGGCCGATTGCAGGTGCGCTGCCGAGGCCGCTTCAGAGGCCCGGTCAAGACGGAAGGTCGCCCGGTCGAGGAGCAAGCGATCACCAAGGCGCAGGCTCGTGCGCGACAGATCCAGCCCTGGTAGCGTCAGGCCGACGTGCTTGCCAATGGCGGCGATGATTCGCCCAACGTTGGGATCGTTGCCGGCCATCGCAGTCTTGACCAGCGGCGCGTTCACGATCGCCCGGCCAAGCGAGCGAGCCGCGGCCTCGGTGGGCGCACCGGCGATGGTCACGCGCAGGACGTGGCGGACGCCTTCGCCGTTGCGGACGACGTCTTCGGCCAGATCCGCGCAGATCTGGTGCAATGCGGCCTCGAATGCCGCCAGATCAGGGCAAGGCACCGCGCCCGACGAAAGCACCACCACGGAGTCCGAGGTGCTGGTGTCGCTGTCGACGCTGATGCGGTTGAACGTCGCGTCGGCCACCCGAGCCAGCATCGCCCGCAAGGCATCGCGCGGCACGGTGACATCGGTCATCAAGTAGACCAGCATGGTGGCCAGGTGCGGTTCGACCATGCCCGCGCCTTTGGCGATGCCGACGATGCGGCCGTCCCCGACCACGGCGCTGCGAACTTTGGGGTAAAGGTCAGTGGTCATGATGCCAAGCGCGGCCGGCATGGCCGAGGTCGAGTCGAGACTCGCGGTCGCTTGCGGCAGCGCGGCCAGCATGGCGTCCACCGGCAAGGTCCAGCCGATGACGCCGGTCGAGCTGGGCAAAACCTGGCGCGCGTCGAGTCCCAGAGGCACGGCCACGGCCGCGCAGATTCTTTCGGCGAGGTCGACGCCGCCGGGCGCGCACACGTTTGCAATCTTGTTGTTGATGATCACCGCGCCGAGCGTCGGTTCTTCCAGGCGCCGCCGACCGACGATCACCGGCGCGCCGGGAAAGGCGTTGCGGGTGAAGACGGCACCAAAGTTGGGCGTTGGCTTTTCAAGCGCGATGAGCGTCAGGTTCATCTGCGCCGACTTGGGTGCCTCGATCGGCAGAAAGCCGAAGCGCGCCGTTCCGACGCGAAAGCCGCGTGGCAGGGCGGCCTGCGCATGCAGCCAGGCGCGATGGGTCGCCTGCGAAGTGAACGTTAGATCTGTGCTGGCCACGCTCTAGGTGTAGCTTTCGATCGGAGGACAGGCGCACACGAAGTGGCGATCGCCGAACACGTTGTCGATGCGTCCGACCGGCGGCCAGTACTTGTTGCCGCGCAACCAGGGCAGGGGATAGGCCGCTTTCTCGCGTGAGTAGGGGCGCTCCCAGGTTTCGACGAGGAGCACCTCGGCCGGGTGCGGCGCGCGTTTCAGGACGTTGCCCTCGCGCGGCTGCTGGCCCTGTTCGATCTCGGCAATTTCGCCACGGATCGCGATCATCGCCGCGCAGAAGCGGTCGAGCTCGCCCTTGCCCTCGCTCTCGGTCGGCTCGATCATCAAGGTGCCGGGGATGGGGAACGACATGGTGGGCGAGTGGAAGCCATAGTCCATCAGCCGCTTGGCGACGTCTTCGACCTCGACGCCGGCCGACTTCTTGAAGTGGCGCAGGTCAAGAATGCATTCGTGCGCCACCCGGCCGCGCTGGCCCCGGTAGAAAACCGGGAAGTGTGGTTCCAGGCGGGCGGCGACGTAGTTCGCGTTCAGGATCGCGACGCGGGTCGCCTGCACGAGACCATCGCCGCCCATCATTTGCATGTACGCCCACGAGATCAGCAGGATGCTGGCGCTGCCCCAGGGCGCGGCGCTGATCGGGCCGATGGCATCGCTCCCGCCGGTCGGCACCACGGGGTGGCCGGGCAGAAACTTCGCCAGGTGAGCCGCCGCCGCGATGGGTCCCATGCCGGGGCCACCGCCGCCGTGCGGGATGCAGAACGTCTTGTGCAGGTTGATGTGGCAGACGTCGGCACCAATCTGCGCTGGCCGGGTCAGGCCAACCTGCGCGTTCAAGTTGGCACCGTCCATGTACACCTGCCCGCCGTGATCGTGGACGATCTGGCAGATGCGCTTGACGTCTTCCTCGAATACGCCGTGCGTCGAGGGGTAAGTGATCATCAGGGCGGCCAGGTTGGCGCTGTGTTCTTTTGCCTTGGCCTGCAGGTGCGCGAGCTCCACGTTGCCGCGCTCGTCGCAGGCGACCACGACGACCTTGTATCCGGCCATCACGGCCGAGGCCGGGTTGGTGCCGTGCGCCGACGACGGAATCAGGCAGATGGTTCGATGCCCCTGCTTTTGCGACTCGTGAAAGGCGCGAATCACCAGCAGGCCCGCAAGTTCGCCCTGTGAGCCCGCGTTGGGTTGCAGCGACACGCCGGGAAATCCCGTGATCGCCGACAGCGCGGCCTCAAGTTGCGCAAAGATCGCACGGTACCCGGCCGCCTGGGCAACCGGCGCAAAGGGATGCAGTCCACCCCACGAAGGCCAGGTCACCGGCATCATTTCCGCGGTGGCGTTGAGCTTCATCGTACACGACCCAAGTGGAATCATCGACCGGGTCAGCGAGATGTCCTTGCCTTCGAGATGATGCATGTAGCGCACCATCTCGGTTTCGGAGTGATGGCGGTGAAACACCGGATGCGAAAGATAGGCGCTCTGGCGCAGGAGCGACGCCGGGAGCACGCCCGGGCCGGGCTTGCGCGCGGTGTCCGTGGCTCCGCCTTTATCCGTCCCTGCGAACACCGCGAGCAGGTCGGCGACGTCCTTTTCGGCGGTGGTTTCGTCGAGCGCGATGGTCAGCGTGCCGGGGGCCAGGCGGCGCAGGTTGATGCCACGTTCAAGCGCGGCGTCGAACCAGGCCGCGATCTTTTCCGATGCGTCGTCGATGCGAACCGTGTCGAAGAATGGCGACTTGCCGACGCAAAGTCCGAGGCGTTCCAGGCCGCGTGCAAGCGTGGCGGCAAGGCTTGCCGTGCGCTCGGCGATGGCGCGCAGGCCGCGTGGACCGTGGTACACGGCGTACATGCTGGCGACGATGGCCAGCAGCACCTGCGCGGTGCAGATGTTGCTCGTCGCCTTGTCGCGGCGGATGTGTTGTTCGCGCGTCTGCAACGACATGCGAAACGCCGTCTTGCCCCGGCTGTCTTGCGACACGCCGATGAGACGGCCGGGCATCTTGCGCGTGTGCTCCGCGGTGGTGGCGAAAAACGCCGCGTGTGGGCCGCCATAGCCCATCGGGACGCCGAAGCGCTGCGCGCTTCCGAGGGCGACGTCGGCACCCAGTTCGCCCGGTGGCACCAGCATGGTCAGGGCCAGCAGATCGGTGGCCACCGCCACGCGCGTCCCGGCGGCGTGCGCACGGGCGATGCAGGGCCGGTAATCGATCACGGCGCCGTCGGTGGCGGGGTACTGCAGCAGGGCGCCGAACACCATCGGGCCGAAGGCAAACGTGTCGTGATCGCCGACCTCGACCCGAATGCCCAGCGGCTTGCCGCGCGTCTTGCAGACCTCGATGGTCTGCGGGTGACACAAATTCGAAATGAAGAACACGTCGGCGTGCTCGTTGTCGTGAACGCCCGCCAGCATGTGCATGGCCTCGGCCGCGGCAGTGCCCTCGTCCAGCAGGGACGCGCCGGCGACGGCCAAGCCAGTCAGATCGATGACCATGGTCTGGAAATTGAGCAACGCTTCGAGGCGCCCCTGCGAAATCTCGGCCTGGTACGGCGTGTAGGCGGTGTACCAGCCCGGGTTTTCAAGGATGTTGCGCAGGATCACCGGCGGGGTGAGGCAATCCGAATAGCCCATGCCGATGTACGATTTGACGACGCGGTTCTGCGCCGCCAGGGCCGCCGCTTCCGCCAGCAGATCGCGCTCGGATTTTCCGGGCGGCAGATCCAGGGCACCTGGTAGCCGGATTGACGCGGGGATCGTCTCGGCGACCAGATCTTCCAGCGACTTCGCGCCCAGAAGCTCCAACATTTGGGCAACCTCGTCCGCGGTCGGGCCGATGTGGCGCCGCGCAAACAGATCCGTGAATTCAGAATCCGACGACAAGGCGAGCTCCAGGCGTTTCTACGGTTCCTGTTCCTTGAGCAACGTCGCGTAAGCGGCCGCGTTCATCAGCTTGGCGGCCTCGTCGGGGCTGGACAGCTCGATCTGGATCATCCAGCCGGCATCGTAGGGATCCTCGTTCACGCTCTCGGGCGAATCGCGCAGCGGCGTGTTGGTCTTGACGACCTTGCCGGACAACGGCGCGAACAGGTCGGACACCGCCTTGACCGATTCCACGGTGCCGAATGGATCCCGTTGTTTGAGGATCTCGCCCTCCTTGGGCAGTTCGACCTGGGTGACGTCGCCAAGCTGGTCGACCGCGAACTGGGTGATGCCCACGGTGGCCAGGTTGCCCTCGATGCGGGCCCACTCGTGATCGTCGGTGTACAAAAGTTCGGTGGGGATGCTGTCGCTCATGCGGGGTTTATATCCTGTCGGCGTCCGTGTGGATCCCGTGTTTTGCCGAAAATGATCAGGCACCCGCGCGCCGGTAGAAGGGCCCCTTGACCACCTCGGCAAGAGCGGGCTTGCCGCGGCAGTCGATCGACAGTTTTGAGCCGGGCTCGGCCAGCGTCGCCGGAACGTACCCAAGCCCGATGTTCTTGCCCACCGTCGGGCCAATCGTTCCCGAGGTGACTTCGCCGATCTTAGCGGTCGAGCCGGGTGCCGTGATGGGGTACCCATGCCGCGCCGTGCCGCGCTCGAGCATGACGAAGCCGCAGAGCTTGCGCACGGGATCCTGGGCGCGTTGTTTGAGCAGCGCGTCCCTGCCGATGAAATCGCCGGCGTCGAACTTCACCACCCAGCCAAGGCCGGCTTCCAGCGGCGTCGTCTCGTCCGAAAGATCGTTGCCGTAAAGCGACAGACGGGCTTCAAGGCGCAAGGTATCGCGCGCGCCCAGGCCAACTGGCAGTCCGCCGACCTTTTGCGCAGCTTGCAGCAACGCATCCCACAAGGGTGTGGCGTCGTCGGTTCCGCAGAAGATCTCGAAGCCGTCCTCGCCGGTGTAACCGGTGCGAGCGATAGACGCCGGGCGACCCTGGACCTCGGTGTTCGCGATGAAGGCAAACGTGGATAGGGAGGACAGCGGCGCGGGCGTCAATGCCGCCAGGGCCGACGCGGCGGCAGGCCCCTGGAACGATAGCAAGGCGGTCGCCGCAGATTCGTCCTTGATGTCGCACCACGATCCGACGTGCGCGACGAAGTGGTCGCGATCCTTGTCGAGGTTGGAGGCGTTCACCACGATCATGAAATGTTCGGCCGTCTGCCGGTAGACGATCAGATCGTCGACGATGCCGCCCGTGGGGTGGCACGCGACCGTGTACAGCGCTCGCCCATCGACGAGCTTGCCGACGTCGTTGGTGACCAGGCGCTGGATGGCCTCTGCGGCGCGCGGGCCGCGAAAATGGATCTCGCCCATGTGCGACACGTCGAACAGTCCCACCGCGGTGCGCGTCGCCTTGTGCTCAGCCAGGATGCCGGGCGGGTAATGGACCGGCATCATCCAGCCGCCGAAGTCGATCATCTTCGCGCCCAGCGACTGGTGGGCGGCGAACAACGGCGTTTTTTTGGGCTCACCTGCGTGGGCGGACATCAAGCGCGCAGTGTGCGCAAAACGCCTCCGCAACGCAAGATGGAAACGGGGCGGCGCTATGGCCGCAGCGCGAGAATGTGAGTGGTGCCGGTGT
>CAYSKR010000180.1:0-13759 GCA_964431675.1 uncultured Myxococcales bacterium | reverse complement strand
GCCGCATCTGCACCGCGATGGATGGTTCAATCGTCGTCCCATCGATGGACGCGGCGGTCACGCTTTGCACCGGGACGGCGGACGTCTGCGCGCGCAGGGTGCCGGCGACGCGAACGCGTCCGTCGAGGAAGCTGCGCGTTGCGCGCAAACGGGATTCCAGTGTGTCGCGGAAGCCGCGGTGAAAAACGATGGCCGCGCCGGACGGGTCAGGGGCGGCCAAGCCGACCGGTTCGGTGACCCGGATGCTGATGCGATCGTGGCGCGACCAGGTCTGCCAGCGCAGGATGCCGGTCAGATCCCACGCCGGCGTCGCATGCCACGTCGCCCCGACGATGAAGGTGTCGGGCAGCTTGTAGTCGAGCTCGCCGTAGGCGCAGGGAGCGGCCGGATCGGCGGAGCACACCGGGCCAAGCGCTGCGGCGTCGCGGGGTGCGCGCTCGACGCGGCTTTCGCGGGCGTCGATGGCCACGTCAGCCACCGCGGTGCCCAGCGGCTGACTGGAATAGGAGGCCCCAAGTTTGAAGCCGCGCAGCAACAAGTGGAATCCGCCAGCGAGGGTGAACGCGGGCGCGCCGCCCATCGCCCCGAAACCCGAGGCGACATCGTGGCGCGCCGCGGCCGCAGGATTCTCCACGCCGCAGCGGCTGCCCGTGCAGTCCCCGGATGGCGCGGCGATCGCCGAGTCGCGGTCGAAGGCCAGGCGCCCGGTAGAAAAAAGAAACCCGGGCGCGACGCCCACAGAAAGCCACTCGCCGATGCGGAAGGCCAGCGCGGGCACGATGGCGCTGTGGCGCAGGTCGATGACGCGGGCGTGGTAGCGGGTGGGCTGCGAGCCGTCGGCGTTTGGGTCGAACGTCACATTCTGGGCGAACGGGACGTAGCTGGCAACCGCGAGAGTGAAGCGGCGTCGTACGTTAAAGCCGATGGCGACGAAGTGCCCGGGGCCCGGTGGCCAGCCGAAGGGCTGGGAGGCCGAGCGGCCGGTGCTCTCGGAGAACGCCTGGCCTGCACCGGGTCGGCCAGTGGCAGGATCGATGGATGAGCGCTCGACCGAGCTGCGCCGCCACTGTCCCGTGGCCGTCGCCGTTGCCTGGTGGCCCTGGATCAGGGCCAGCGCGGCGGGATTCCAGTACACGGCGGTCAGATCGCCGGTGGTCGGGCCACCAAAACCAATGCCGCCAATGTGCGGATCGTCAAGCGGGCTTGCCGATGCCGACGCGGAGCGGAGCAGCACCGCGAGCAGGGCCAATGTGGGCAGGCATGTACGAGGCGTCAAAGACGCGCCACATTTACCATGGAACCATGGATGCCCGCCTTGACCCTGCGATCCGTCGGTGGCTAACTTGTGCGCCGACCCATGAAGTTCAAGGTTAAGGGTGCGCTGGTCGTGGTTGTCCTGGGGATCGCTGGATTCCTGGCGGCGGGTTGTGACCGCGTGACGTCCGAAAGCATCCAGAGCTGGAAGACGACGCAGAAGGGCCCCATCCGCCTCGAAGAGGCACTCAAGGATCCCTCGGTGTCGCCCAAATTGCGGGCGGAAGCAGCGGCGGCGCTGGTGGACACGGATCGCCCCGACAAGGTGGATGCCATCATGGCCGCGATGGCCAGCACGGAGCGCTGGGACATCGTCAAGACGCTGGTGCCGATCTACACTGCGGGTCTTGCTGCCAAGGACATCAACAAGATGCGCGCGGCGCGCGACGCGCTGTTCGGGATTCGTGGCTACGCGCCCCCGGAGGAACAAAAGCACATCGACGCTGCGGTTCTGCCCGCGCTGGAAAAGGATTTGCAGGCCGGGCGGTTCGCCGGGGGGCGGCACTCGGTTGAAAAAATGTTGATCGCGATTGGTCCGGCGTCCGGTCCGATGCTGGTGCGTTTGCTGGCCGCGCCCGACGCGCCGTATCCGGGCATCGTGGACTTACTTGCCAAGGTTGCCGATCAAGACAGCCGCGAGAAGGCGGGGGCGGCGTTGCTGCGTCGCGCTGGCATCGGCAAGCCCATGCCGCTGGCGCTATGGAAGGCGCTCGGTGCCTTGTCCAGCAAGACGACCTCCGATTTCCTCATCGCCAAGGTCGAGCGTGGCTCCGAGGCGGATGCTGTTGCGGCCGCCCAGGCGTTGCAGCAGTCGCAGCGGCCGACGCTGTTGCCCATGGCGCTTCGCCTCGCTGGCGATCCGAAGACCGCCAAGGGTGTCCGCGACGAGATGTTCGGGCTGGCCGAGCGGATCGGCGGCCTGGTGGCGCGCGATGGCCTGGTGCACATCGTCGCCACCGACCCAGCCGAGCTTGTCCGCTATCGCGCGTACGAGGCGGCGCTGGTGGCGGGTAACGTCGGCGCGATCGGGCCGGCCCTGGAAGCGTTTCCGGCCAAGGAAAGCTACAAGCGCGACGACGTCGTGGACTACCTGGCGAAAGACATCGGGAAGCTGGCGCGAAACAAGCAGGATCGCCCCGCGGTGATCGCGGCGATCAAGAAGACGTTGTCTTCGCAGGTGCCGCTGGCGCGCATGGTGGCGGTGCTGGCGTTTGAAGACATTGGTGGCATGGCTGATGTGGCGGCGCTGCGAAAATTGGCGAGCGACACCGCAACCATCAAGGGCTTTCCGCCCGGGGCCTCCGTCGGCAAGGAGGCGGTGCGGGTGGCAGCGGTGCTCGAAAAAGGCGGCAAGCGATGAACCGGCCGTTGCGTCCGCTGACGACCGACGCCATCAGGATCTGCCATGGCGGGTGAGACCAACAAGAAGACGCTGCGGCATTTCTATTGCCGCGATGTCATGTGGCAGACCTTCGAAAAGATGTCCGAGGAGCTGGACAAGGGCATCGACGATCTGGTGAACGAGGCGATGCGCCTGCTGGCCCGCGAGCACGGCTACCTTGAAAAGGAGCCCGAAGTCAGATCGCCGGTGGGTGCGGTACCGGTGCCTCCGCCGCCTCCACCCGGGGTGCCACGCCGGGTGCCACCGCCTCCGCCACTGCCTTTACCTCGCACGGGCGCGGGAATTCCGTCCCGTCCAACGAGCACGTACATCGCCGCCATGATACCACCGCCATTGCCCAACCCTGCGGCGGCTACATTGCGACCGGGTTCCGCCGAAGTCCCCCCCGTCCGGCCGGATGCGGGCGCGGGCGCGGGCGCGGGGATGGGCGCGGGCGCGGGCGCGGGCGCGGGCGCGGGGATGAGACCGGGCGACGCCGCTGGCTCGTCTGCGCCGCTGTACCTGGTGTTTCAGAATCAGCGGCACCTCGTCGACAAGGATCAGTTCATCATCGGGCGCGGAGATCTGTCGTCGGATCTCGCCATCAAAGACGGCAACATCTCGCGCAAGCACGCGGTGGTCATTCGCAAGAACGGTGCCTACTACATCAAGGATCTGGGGTCGACCAACGGCATCGATCACCAGGGACAGCGCATCGACAACAAGCGCATCGAGGAAGGCGACGTCTTCTCGATTTGCGACTACCAGTTTCGTTTCACCTTCCGGTGACGGCGGCGGCCGAATGATCGTGGCCATCATCACGGCCCACCGCCCCCGCGCCAGCTACTCTTGCCGTTGCCGCCGTTTCCCGAGGGAGACCATTCTTGGTTGCCGTCGCCGCTTGACTCGGGCGTTGTGCTCCGCCAACTGCTCTGGCTCTGCGCGGCCGAATCTCCGGTGCCCGACCGCCAGATGCTGCGGTCGTCCGCAGGTGGCCAGACAGTCTCGCGCACCCAGGGTCGCGTGTCGGCCTCCCGGTCGTACCCGGCACGATATCGGTGACCGAAGTAGGCACGAGGGTAGGGCCACCACAATGAGTCGTGATGCCAGAAGTAGTAGTCGGACCACCACCAGCAATCGAGTCCCAGACTGGAGTAGACGGTCGGCCCCAGGGCGGGCTGGTAGTACACGTACACGGTGCTCTGGCTCTGGACTCGATCGAAGACGGTGGCTGTCCGGACGATCTTGGATCCGCGCCGCAGCCGCCAAGCCAGGGTGACCCTGGCTCCGTCGCCCGCCGCCGGCAACGGGTAGTAGACATCGAGGGTGCCGCGTGTGCCGCGCGCGAGCGACAACACCGGACGCTTCCCGGATGCTTGGGCGAATGATGGCAATACGGCCTGCCCGGAAGAGATCAGCTCCTGATCGTTGGGGTCGAGCGTCCAGCGGACGTCGTCAATGTTGTTCTCCGCCGCCAATCGAAGGTGCAGGTACGCCTGTGGCTGTCCGGGGTCGGCGGCAAGCCGCACTTCACCAAAGGAAATGACGTGGACGTCACCTGCGGGCACAGATCCCGCGAGCGCGACCGAGTACGACGAAATGGGAGGCCCCGTGGTCTCGGGTGGCCTGGCAAAGCCTCGAACGGAGCTTTCGTGGGCACACGCGGCGACTGACGTGCAAGCCGTCATCAGAGCCAACCACACCGTTCGTCGTCGTGTCATGACGCCTCCGAGAGCAGGGGCCTAGAAGAACGAGACGGCGAGATCGAAACCCAGGGTCTGCCAGGATTCGCGCGGGTAATGACTGGTGCTGCCGTGAATGTCGATCGCGAGAGCCACGTGGGTACGCTGGATGATCTCGTATCCGAGGGCACCCGAGACGGCGATGCCTTGACCGCCCTTGAACGCGAGGTTGCCGCTTTTTTCGGAAACGGAAGAGACCCCGAGGCCACCACGGACATAGAGGCGCGGCGGGAAGTGGCGCTGCAGTCCGAGGGACCAGGTGTCCTGTTTCAGCCACGAGTCGCTGTTGGTCTTGGGATTGATGGTGTTCGTACCCACGCCCTCGAACCCGAAAAGCAGCGCGATATTCTTGTCGAGGCCGACCCCCAACCGGGCCAACTGGTACGACACCGCGAGATCGCGCTCGCCCGGGCCGAACAGCGCGCCCGGTCCAACGGCCGTGGTCAGGCTCAACCTCCGGTACACGCCGCCCGCCTCGGACGACGCGGCGGTGGCATCGGGCGATGCGGCGGTGGCGACCGGAAACGGATAGTCCGCGCCAGGGCCATCCGGCAGGCGCGGTGGCGGCGGGGGTGGGTAGGCGCGCGGTGCCGACGGCGGTTGCGGCTCGACTTGCACCGGGTCCGCCTGTCCTGCGGGGATCCCATCCACCTCGGGCGTTGGCACCTCTGCGCGGGCTACCGTGACCTGCGCGAACAGACACGACATTGCGAAACACAGCGATTTCCACATGGCCAACCCCCGCGCGAGATTTACCAGACTAACAGTACATTCATCCGTCTCTTCAGGCAAGTCTGTGAGGATGTACGGATGTACGCGCGCGGTCCGCAGGTTCGGTCGATAGGCCGGTGAATGTGTATTGAGTGGTGTACCATTGCGGGTATGAAATCGGCGACCCTGCGGACAAACAGCGAGCTCGATTTGGACCTGCTGACGGCAGCCGCCAGGCTGACCGGGATCCGGACGAAGCGGCTGCTCGTGCGCGAAGGACTGCAAGCATTGGTGGATGCCAAATGCCGCCGCTCGCTGTTGCCGCTTCGTGGCAAGATTAAGTTCGATAGGGGCTACGATTACAGGGCCGCGCGCGAGCGAGGGCGATGATCATTCGCGCCCAGAGGGAGTGGCGCGTTCTCGACGACTATCTGGGCACTCGTAGTATTTCCGCGTGGTGACGAACTTCAACGCGGCAGGGAAGCCGGAGATCGCTGCGACGTTGTGTGGCGGGCTCATCGGTGGGGCGCTTGGTGGCCTGTTCGATGGCGCACTGACGCTGGTGCGCGACGGGAATGCTTCGGCCATGCGCGCCGGTTGGCTGGTTGGCCTTTGCGCCGGTCTGTTCGCGCTTTGTGGCCTCGTGCTCGCGGGCGTTGCTTTCATGTTGGAGCGGGCGTTGCGCCGTCGCATGGCGACCTGGGCGGGTGCGGCGAGCGCGATGCTTCTTGCTGCACCGGTGGTGGTGTTCGACAGTTTTGCGTTGTTCGCGGGTCGCGCCGCCAGCCAAGTTTCCGGGCACTTGGTCATATCCGTGGTGCTGGCCGTGGTCGCCCTCTGCGCCGTCGGTTTGGCGTGGCGCACCGGCGCGCGCCTGGGCAGACCTGCGGTCGTTGCATTGCTCTTCCCACTTGCGGTCGCGGCTTACGCCGCCAATGCCTTCGTCTTGCCGCGCCTGTACCCGTGGTTTCACGCATCGCTAACGGCGGTTTTTCTTGCCGCGCTGGTGGCGTGCGGGCATGTGCTGCTGGCACGACGTCGCCCTGGCCGTGTCGGCGCGGTTGTTTGCGTCGGCGTTGCGGTTGC
Source organism: uncultured Myxococcales bacterium (assembly GCA_964431675.1). Lineage (GTDB taxonomy): Bacteria > Myxococcota_A > Polyangia > Fen-1088 > Fen-1088 > CAYSKR01. Next base: position 7,525 of record CAYSKR010000180.1, on the reverse strand, counting down.
GCTCACGCTCGGAGCCTGGCCACGCGTCATGGCGAGCCAGCGATTGCGTTTTGTCGCGCGTGACAAGACGGTCGTGCTCGCGCCGCTTTTGCGGGCGATTCCGCAAGTTGGGGTGCCGCGATCCACCGCCACTCCTGCCGGGACGGAGGCCGCCGCCGGGCCGCCCTTGCCAGAGGGTCCGCATCGGCCCGAGGCGGACGTCATCCTGATCTCGATCGATGCCCTGCGGGTGGATCACGTCGGCGCTTACGGTTATCCGCGTCCCACCACGCCCAACATCGACGCGCTGGCGCGCAAAAGCGTGCGCTTTGAGCGGGCCTACGCGCAGGCACCGCACACGTCGTTTTCTGCGGCGTCCATGCTGACCGGCAAGCACTACCCGACGATCTCGCGCGTTGCGCCGGCGGACGCACGCGATCTCATCGCGGTGGTGCTGCGCCAATACGGCTGGAAAACCGCCGCTTTTTATCCGCCCGCAGTTTTCTACGTGGATGCGGGCAAGCTGCGCGCGTACGAGGAAAACAACTTTGGCTTCGAGTACGTCAAGGTCGAGTTCCTCGATGCGCACAAGCGCCTGCGCCAGATCGAGGAATTCTTTGCCGCGGAACGCCCCAAGAAAACCTTCCTGTGGTTGCATCTGTTCGAGCCGCACGAGCCCTACGACGCACGCGACGGGCATGACTTTGGCAAGGGCGATGTCGATCGTTACGACAGCGAGATCGCGTACGCGGATGCGGCGGTGGGCAGAGTGCTCGACTTCGTTGAGCAGCATCGGCCCGGCGCGATCATCATCCTGACCGCCGATCACGGCGAGGAGTTCGACGAGCACGGCGGGCGCTACCACGGACGCACTTTGTACGATGAACAGATCCGCGTGCCGCTGTTGGTTCATGTGCCCGGAGTGCCGCCGCACGTGGTGTCGGGGCCGGTGGGCGTCATCGACATCGCACCGACGATTCTGGGGCTGCTCGACGTTCCAATTCCGGCCCGAATGCGCGCCACGAACCTGGGGCCGTGGCTGGCCGCGCCTGCCGCGCCTGCTGATCGGCTGCCGCCCGTCTTCGCCGAAGTCGACCAAAAACGCATGATGGTGTCGGCGACCGACAAGCTCATTTGCGACATCGAGGGGAACTATTGCGCCTATTTCGATCTGAAGACGGATCCCCACGAGAAGAACAACCTCGCGGATGATCGGCCTGCGGCGGTTGCTGCGCTCAGGGCGCGGCTCGATCGCTGGCTTGACGACAGCCTTCGCTTTGAACCGGCGCAAGGTGACGCCGTCCCGACCGCGATCGAGCAGGGGCGGCTTGGCAAGGCGCAGGCCGTGCCCGGGCTGATCGAGTTGCTCCGTCCTGGCCAAACTCAGTCGGTGCGGCGGGAAGCGGCGCGCCTCCTGGTCGCGTTGCCGATGCGCCCCGACAGCGGCGCGGCGCTGGCCACGGCGATGGCGGATCGGGATCCGGAGGTCCGCGACTGGGCAACCGTAGCGGCGGCTCGCGTTGGCCTCAGGGACGGCGTCGAGGGTGCCAAGGCGCTCGTGGCTCGGGCAGGCTCCCAGGCTGGTGACGAGGTGCGCGTTGCCGCGGCGCTGATGCTCGCCACCATTGGCGACGCAAGCGGAGTGACCGTGCTCGCCGACGCGCTCGATCGTTGTCAGGGCACCGCTGCGTGCCGAGAGATCGTCAACCATCTCGGTGCCATGCGCGATCGACGAGCCGTGCCCGCACTGCTCAATCACTTGCCCGACGTGCAGAATCGCCACGAGATCGTTGCCGCACTTGCCGATATCGGCGATCCCTCGGCCGGGCCAGCTTTAATGGATCGCCTGGCGCATGACGAGTACGTGCCAGTCCGGGCTGCGGCCGCCGCAGGGCTGGGCAGGATCGGCGGCGCGGGGGCCGCGGCTGCACTTGCCGCCGCGCTGCGGTCTGAATCTGAGGACGTGGTCCTGTGGCGGGTGCGTGCCGCGGTGATCGCTCTGGCGCGGCGAAAGGCTGCTACGACGGCTCCCGCGTCTGCTGCGCCAGCCAGGCCAGGTACTCGGAATTCCCCGCCACGAACGGCAGCGCCATGATCTCCGGCACCTTGTATGGGTGCAACGCCTCCACCCGCGTTCGCACCGCCTCGTAGAGCGCCCGCCGCGTCTTGATGATGCACAAGGCTTCGCGATCGTCCTGCAGCTCGCTCTTCCAGCGGTAGATCGACCGCACCTGCGGCACGATGTTGACGCACGCCGCGAGTTTTTCCTCGACCAGCGTCCGCGCGATCCGCGCGGCGACCTCCTCGTCGGGGCAGGTCACCAGGATCGACGCATAGTCATCGGCTGCCATGGACCCATGATACTCCCGCCGTTCGTTCCGGCGCGCGCGAAAGCACTGCAAAAAAGGCCGCGTTTGTAGTAAAAGCGCGGGCTCCATGGTCATCGTGCAGAAATACGGCGGCACCTCCGTCGGCACCGTCGAGCGGATCAAGAACGTCGCCCGGCGCTGTCTGGCCACGCAGCGGCAGGGCCACCGGGTCGCCGTCATCGTGTCGGCCATGTCGGGCGAGACCAACCGCCTGCTCGCGCTGGCCAAGGAAATCAGCGCCGATCCGAACGAGCGCGAGCTCGACGTCATCGCCGCCACCGGCGAGCAAGTGTCGGTTGGGCTTCTCGCGCTCGCCATCCAGGCCGAGGGCGGCAAGGCGGTGTCGCTGCTCGGCCATCAGGTTCGCGTCTTGACCGACAGCGCCTTCGCCCGCGCGCGCATCAAGGACGTCGACGTGCGTGCGATCACCGACGCGTTCGACCAGGGCAAGATCGCCGTCGTTGCCGGGTTTCAGGGCGTCGATGCGGCAGGCAACATCACCACTCTGGGTCGCGGCGGTTCGGACACCTCGGCCGTGGCCGTGGCCGCAGCGTTGCACGCCGATGCATGCGAAATCTACACCGACGTGGACGGCGTCTACACCGCCGATCCCAACGTGGTGCCGAACGCCCGCAAGGTGTCGCGCATCAGCTACGAAGAAATGCTCGAGCTGGCGTCGCTTGGCGCCAAGGTGCTGCAGATCCGATCGGTCGAGTTCGGGATGAAATTCGCCGTCCCGATTCACGTCCGGTCGAGTTTCAACGACAACGAAGGGACGTGGGTCGTGCCTGAAGAAAAAGCCATGGAATCAGTGGTCGTCAGTGGCGTGACGGCGACCAAGGACGAAGCCAAGATCACGATGGTCGGAATTGCCGACGCGGTGGGCATCGCCGCCAAGGTATTCAAGCCGTTGTCTGACGCAGGGCTGGTGGTCGATGTGATCGTGCAGGCGCTTTCTTCCGAGGGGCACACCGACCTGACTTTCACCTTGCCCAAGGGCGATCTGAAGCGCGCGCGCGATCTGGTCGCCAAGGCTGACCTGTGTCCGGTGGACCACATCCGCACCGAGGAAAACCTGTGCAAGGTTTCCATCGTCGGCGTCGGCATGCGCTCGCACGCCGGCGTTGCCGCCAAGATGTTCGACATCCTCGCGCGCGAGAACATCAACATCCACCTCATCTCGACGTCCGAGATCAAGATCTCGTGCGTGATCGACGCCAAGTACAACGAGCTGGCCGTCCGTGCGCTGCACGACGGCTTTGGCCTCGGCGCTGCCGGCAAGTAGCGCTCATTGGGGAGGGTGTGATGCTTCCAGGCAACGCCGGTTGACTGGCGGCGTGGGCAACGGTAGATCGGTCGCCCCATGGCTGCCTACGACACATCCGACATCCGCAAGGGCCTCAAATTTATGTACGAGGGAGCGCCCTGGGTGGTGGTGGAGTTCCAGTTCGTCAAACCCGGCAAGGGCGCGGCGTTCACCCGCACCAAGTTCAAGAATCTGCTGACCGGCTCGCTGCAAGAGCGAAACTTCCGATCGGGCGAGCGCTTCGATCCAGCCGACGTGGAAGTCAAGACGATGCAGTATCTGTACAAGGAAGGCGATTCGTTCGTCTTCATGGACACAAGCACCTACGATCAGGTTTCTGTCCCGAGCGAAACCATCGGTGAGGAGTCCAACTTCATGCCCGAGCAGATCAACGTCGAGGTGTTGTTCTTCCAGAGCCGCGCCGTCGGTGTCACGCTGCCCAACTTCATCGAGCAGGCCGTTCTTGAGACCGAGCCGGGCTTCCGCGGCGACACCGCGACGGGCGTGACCAAGCCGGCCAAGATTTCGACCGGTGCCAGCGTCAACGTGCCGCTGTTCATCAACGCCGGCGACACGATCAAGATCGACACGCGCACCGGTCAGTACATCGAGCGGGTGGGGCGCGCCTGAGCGCGGCTCGTCCAGCCACGAGCGACGATATCGACAGGCTGGCTGCCCGGCGACCGCTGCTGCAAGCGCGCGCGGCGGTGCGGCAGGCGGTGCGCCACTACTTCGAGGCGCAGGGATTTCTCGAAGTCGAGACGCCGACGCGGGTGCAGAACCCGGGTCAGGAACTGCACCTCGACGGCGTGGCTGCGGGCCCGGGCCGCTGGCTCGTCACGTCACCCGAGCACCACATGAAGCGCCTGGTGGCGGCCGGCTACTCGCGCATCTTTCAACTCGCTCGTTGTTTCCGCGCCGGCGAGACCGGGCCGCATCACGAGCCCGAATTCACCATGATCGAGTGGTACCGGGGCGGCGATGCGCTGGAATCGGTGGCGCGCGACACCGAGGCGCTGGTCGAACTCGCGGCCCGCGCGGTGGGCCGCACCATCGAAACGCCGTTCGCGCGCACGACGGTGGCGAACTTGGTGCGCGAGCATGCCGGGGTGAATCTGCACGGCGACGAGTCCATCGCGGCGCTGTCGGCGGCGTTGCGCGCGGCGGGCGTCGAACCGGGCGCTTCGCCCGCGTGGGACGATCAGTTTTTTCAGATGTGGCTGGATCGCGTCGAACCCAGGCTGGCCGCGTTGCCCCCGACGTTCGTGTTCGACTGGCCAGTGCCTCTTGGCGCGCTGGCGCGGAAGCACCCGGCCAATCCAGCCGTCGTCGAACGCTTCGAGCTGTACGCCGGTGGCCTGGAACTGTGCAACGCGTTCGGCGAACTGACCGATGCCGTCGAGCAACGCGCCCGTTTCGAGTCAGAGGCCGAGGCGCGTCGCGCGCGCGGCAAGACGGTTTACCCGATCGACGAGAAACTGCTCGCGGCGCTGCCCCACATGCCGCCCACCGCCGGGGCCGCGATGGGCTTCGACCGCCTGGTCATGTTCGCAACCGGCGCCGAGGCAATTCGCGACGTCATCGCCTTCGCCGACGACGAGGTGTAGGGGAGGAGGCGCTCAGGCTTGCTCGCGGACCCAGACGGTCTGCACGCCCCGGATGTGGTCGGTCCACTTGGCGATGTCGTCGACGTGGCGCCCAGCGGGCAGGGTGGCGACGTAGCGCTGCAGCGTCGCGAGCGCGGTGTCGCGGTCGTCTTTCTGCGCGACAGCCAGGTTGCGTAGCGCATCGAACAACTCGTCGTCGACGGCGGACGGGTCGAGGTTGCTGCCGCTGCAGTCCATGGACAGGGCCAATTCAAAGTCGGCGATGGCCTCCGGCAGTTGTCCAAGGGCGACCTTGGCCTGGGCGCGGTTGAACACCGCCTCGGGCTCGTCGGGCTGCAGGCCAAGCTCGCGCGTCGCCTGAGCGATCGCGGCCTCGTATTTCCCTTCGCCGACCAGCTTGGTGGAAAGCAACGCTCCGTACGCCATGGCGCGAGTGTAGCCTGGAACGTCGCCGCCGCCCGCGGTAAATATATTGTACAATGTACATATGAAATCCTACAGCGCCGCCCAGGCCCGCGAGCACATGGCGGACATTCTTGACGCCGCCGAGGATGGCCAGACCGTGCTCATCGACCGACGGGGTGTCCGCTTCCAACTGGTCGCGCAGCCCCGCAAGGCCGCCGCCCGCGTGCACAGGCGCATCCTGACGATTGTGGATGAGGCCGTCGACTCCGGACAATGGTCGTGGGAGGGCGGCAAGGGAGCCCTCTCCTTCGTCGGTAAGAAGACTCGTGCGTCGTGATTCTCCTCGACACCAACGCTGTAATCTGGCTCGCCGCCGGGCACCAGCGCTCCCGGCCGCTTCGCGGAAAACCGCGACTGGCCGTCTCACCGGCGACGCTGCTTGAACTGGCATTCCTTGAAGAACTGGGCCGGGTTCGTCTACGTGTCGGCCTGTCCGCCAGGGCAATGGCCGATGATCCGCGGTGGATCGTCGACAACCCCGATTCGGACGCACTGTTTTCTGCCGCCGCGGGAGAATCCTGGACCCACGATCCGTTTGATCGCCTGATCGTTGGCCACGCGAAACTCCGCGGTTGGCGCCTGGCCACGGGTGATTCGGAGATCTTGGGTCGGCTCGATTCGGCCGCGACGTTTGAGCTGTGATGCGGATGAGATCCTGCGCGTGGGCTTGCGCGTCTCCGGCCACATTCACGTGGACGACACGGGGCGCGGCCAGCCCGCTCACTGGTCACGCCCCTTCACAGCCCCCGCTCGCGCAGCTTGAAGAACAACACCGGCGTCACCAGCAACGATAGGCCCAGCGAGGCGGTCACGCCGCCGATGACGGCGATGGCCAGCGGTTGCAAGAGCTGTGCGCCCGAGCCGACGCCGATCGCCAGCGGCAGCATGCCGAAGATGGTCGCCAGCGCGGTCATCAGGATGGGGCGTAAACGGCGGCTGCCCGCGGCGAAGATCGCCTCGCGCAACGGCATGCCTTGCGCGGAAAAAGCGCCTTCTGCATCCAGCATCAGGATGCCGTTCTTGTGTACGATGCCGATGACCATGATGGCGCCCATGAACGACGACACGTTCAGCGTCTGTCCGGTCACGAACAGCGCCAGCACCGCGCCCGAACCGCACAGCATCGTCGCCACCAGGATCGCGATCGGATGCGAAAAGCTGCGGAACTCGAACACCAGGATCACGAAAATGAGGAAAATCGAGCCGAGCAGCACCAGCAGCAGCCCCTCGAACGCCTCTTGCTGAATGCGATAAATGCCGCCGTAGTAGATCTCGGTCCCAGGCGGAATCGGCACCTCGCGGAAAAGCCGCCGCTTGATCTCGGCGATGCTGGAGCCAAGGTCGCGCCCCGACACGTGCGCGGTCACCGCGCTGATGTTGCGCAAGTTGTGGCGGCGGATCTCGGTTTTCCCTGCTTCGACTTCGATGTTGGCGATGCTGCCGAGCGATACCGTCTGGCCCGTCGGTGACGTCACCAGCGCCGAGCGGACATCCTCGACGCTGCCGCGCGCCTCCGCCGGATAGCGCACGCGAATGCCGACCAGGCGATTGGTCTGAATCATGCTGGACGCAACCTCGCCGTCCACCATCGCCGCGCCCAGGCTGGCCACGTCCTGCACGCCGAAGCCCGCGCGCTGTGCCTTCTCGGGGTCGACGCGGAAATTCACCGACGGGCCGATGACGACCGTGCGGTTCACGATGTCCACGACGCCGTCCACCTTGGGCAGCCACGCCGCGATGTCGGTTGCGACTTTCTTGAACACCGCCTCGTCGCGGTTGTAGATGTTGATCTCGATCGG
>CAYSKR010000179.1:0-14059 GCA_964431675.1 uncultured Myxococcales bacterium | reverse complement strand
GGGGCCCCCCCCCCCGGGGGGGGCCCCGGGGGGGGGGCCTTACCACCCCCGGGGGGGGGGGCTCGGGGGGGGGGGGCCCCGGGGGGGGGGGGCAAGGGGGGGGGGGGCCAAGGGCGAGGGGCGACGACGTCCTCGTCCTCGTGCTCTGCGCGGTGGGTGCAATCGCGACCGGGGGAGCGGTTGCGCCCAGCGGAGGAAACCAGCCGGTTTCTCCCACGCCGAGTTGGCGGGTTCCCGAGGGCCAGTCGACGCGAACCCGGCCGCGCTGCACCGCGACCCCAACCCGGTCCGCCACCCGTTCGACCGTGAACACGGTGCCGAGAACCGAGATCGCCACATCGCCAGCACGCACGGAGAAAAGCCTGGCCGCCGCCGGCACGACTTCGAAACGGCTGCGCCCACGCGCCAGGTTGACGCGCACCCGCTGCGGCGTGTCCTCGACGAGGTCGAGCTCGGTCTGCGCGTCGATGCGCGTGACGAGTGAGCCGTCGCGCGTGCGGATCGGTTTTGGGAGTGTCGCTGCGGCCGTCGGGGCGGGGATGGGCGGAGCGACGGTGGTGGCCACCGCTGGCGCAATCCTCGCGGTTTTTCCGGTCGCGATCGGCTCGGGTGTACTCAGCAGGCGAAGCGCGAAGAAACCGACCGCGCAGGTGACCAACGACGCCGCGAGTCCAACCCGGGCAACCGCGCGTCGCCGCTGCTTCTGGCGCAGCCCCGTGACGCCGCGTTCGAGCTCGGCACCTGTCCAGCCGGGGTCCATCGCCCGGCCGTTTCGTTCAAGCCGTTGCATCAGGTCAGGCATCGCCGACAACCTCCTCGATCTTGGCCCTGGCTCGGGCGATCCGGCGCTTGGCCGTGGCCATCGAGCAGCGGCAAAGTTTCGCCACCGCATCCAGCTTTTCGCCTTCAAGGTGATGCAGGCTCCACGCGACTCGATCATCCACTGGAAGATCATCGAGCAACCGGTACACCTCGGCCAGGAGAACCCGATCCGCGGGCGAGGCGGCCCGATCTGCCACCTGCAAGTAGTCGACGTGCTGGTCGAGGCCAAGAAATCTGCGAATTCGGCGCACCCGAAGTCGCCGCTGGACCAACCTGACGGTCACGGTGGCGAGCCATCCCTTGATCGCGTCGGGTTGCCGCAGCCACTTGATGCCGCGTGCGGCTTCCACGAAAACGTCCTGCACCATATCTTCAAGATCGTCGTGGCGACCGCTGCACCGCAGCGCGATCGCCGCCACGTACGGCGAGAACCGCCGATACGTTTCTTCAAGCGTGGACTGGCTCGCGCGGGCCGGGGATTCGTGATCCCGCACGACACGAAGGGCCGTCTCATGCTGGCGCGCGGGATCCACAGTCTCTTAGTGTGCCACTGTAGAAAATCGGCTCACGCTAAATCGCCCTTGTAACGCGACGCGACGCGACGCGGTGGCAGCCTGGTGCCGTACGTTGAGCGGACACGGGAGACACCATGATCGTGAGACCGGATCGCTTTGCGCGCCGACGAACAGTCCAGGCTTCGCGTATAGTACGAAACCGATGCCCGCCCAGACAGCGGATCCTCGCCTCTCGCTGGTCCAGCAACCTATCGTGCGAAGACGCTTTCAAGCGTCACTCTCGCAGGCCGCACTGAACGTCAAAGATAAGACTCGCTCAAGCCTTTTCGCGTGGCGGGGACAATTCTCGCCCCAGTTTGTCGAGGCGATCCTGGGTGCGTACTGCAACCGAGATGCGAGCGTCCTCGATCCGTTCATGGGCAGTGGCACGGTCCTCGTGGAGGGTGCCCGGCGGGGTCACACCGCGTGTGGAATCGAAGCGAATCCAGCGGCCTACTCCATCGCGCGCCTCTACGAGTTCTGTTCTATGCCTCACCGAGTCCGCACCGTTGCCGTGGATCGGGTGGATGCTGTTCTGGATCGTGTGCTGGGGAGCGATCTGCCACTCTTGAATCGGACGCTCCCTGAACCCGGGATGGTTCTTGCGGATGCAGCCTCCACCGAGAAGGATCCGTCGGCACGCGCGCTACTGGAAGCACTGGTCGTCCTGACTGACGACACGAACAACGAGGCACAGTTTCCCGCTATTCGCCAGCGTTGGCGAGATATCAGGAATACGGTTCTCTCGCTGCCGCACGCCGAGAAGCCAGTCCGCGCCCTTCTAGGAGATGCCCGCCAAATCGCACTTGCCCCCGGTTCGGTGGACTTTGTTCTCACGTCTCCTCCGTACATCAACGTTTTCAACTACCACCACAATTATCGATCCTCGACCGAGGCACTGGGCTGGCAACCGCTGATCGTGGCCCGGTCCGAGATCGGAGCGAATAGGAAATTTCGGCAGAACCGTTTTCTGACCGTCGTTCAGTACTGCATCGACATGGCCCTGGCGCTGAGAGAGATGAGGCGCGTCGGAAGGGATAAGTTCCTTGCGGTTCTCGTCCTGGGACGTGAGTCAAATGTTCATATGACTCCATTCTTCAACGGAGATATCGTTGCCACCGTGGCGGTTCAGGTCGCCGGATTTTCTGTCGTACAAAAGCAGGAACGCGTGTTTACGAATCGGTTTGGTCAGGCGATCTGTGAGGACATTCTGCACCTGCAGGCGACTTTGCCAGAAATCGACATCGCGGATGCCGTTGGTCGCGCACGAGAAATCGGGCGCGCGACCCTGACCGATGCCACGAGGCGCGTTCCTTCTGATCGCCAGAAGTACCTCGACGACGCCATACAACTTTCAGCGGACATCGGTCCGTCTCCGATGCTCGAACCATCTTCCATTCGGAAGATTCAGCTTCTGCCATGAAGAAGGCTGGGCTACCGACTCCCCACGGCAACAAGCTGCGCGCGCTCGCGGAGAATACGAAACTGCCAACAGGGGACGCAAAGAAGATTCAGAAAGCGCTTTCCGTGTACGAAACTTGGTCAAAGAGGCTCATTGGCCTCGACGGAAAATCCGAGGAAATGACGAAAGCAGCGATCACTCTCCTGAACGACTACCGGCTATTCTTGGATCTGGAAGTGATCTTTGACAGTTCCGACGACTTCCTCTATCGCCAGAAGGGTCAGGTCAAGCTTGACAACACCGTGATCGAGGAGTTCATGCCGCATTTGGTCTCCAAATCATTGGGCTCGCTGGTCTCGCCATTCCAGCTTGGCCCACAGCCATGCTACTCAGGAATGTACTTTTCATCCACGCTGTCGACCGCCCACTTGGGGCCCGGCGTAAGGATTCGCGGCAAGGAGCAAGACTTCACTATTTCGCGGAAGTTGTATGTAAAGGCCGCTTTCGAGTCCGGCCCTCCGGATGCCGTTGAATCGGTTTCCACGTATGTTGGATATCTATGCGCGGAATGTAAGACGAATCTCGACAAGACGATGTTCCAGGAGGCGATCGCGACGGCCCACGATGTGAAAACCGCAGTTCCTGGGGCGAGATACCTGCTCTTGTGCGAGTGGTTGGACATGACGCCCATAAGTCCCGCCGGCACCGACATTGACGAGGTATTGATCCTGCGAAAGGCACGAAGAGTCGGTGCTCAGATCCGAGGCGGATTTGCGACTCGGACGGGAAGACTTGCAGCCCGCGCAGAGTACGAGAAATTCTTGCAGAAGAACCCCTTCTCGGTAGAGGTCTTCGAGCGCATCGTGGGCCACGTTCGCGCCCTTCTCGAGAATCAAGATCCGGATGAGGGTGATGTCCTGGGCAAAGGGTATTTCTGACGGGAGGTGTCGGATTGCCCCTGATGTCACGGCGCGGGATCCTGGGTCCCAGCCCAGGTCGGCGCGACCAGGTTGCGGACCTGCGCTACACTGCGCGGATGCGCGCTCTGATCGTGGCTGTTGCTCTGTTGAGTGCCGCTGCGGCGACGGCAGCTTCGGCCTTTCCACCTGCCGCCACACCAGTTTCCGCGCCGCCGAAGCTCCGCCTTGGTGAGGTCGCGCGGCCGCTGCGCTACGCGGCTGAGCTGACGATCGATCCCGCCCGGGACACGTTCACCGGGCGCCTCACCATCGAGTTGACCGCGCGCGAGGCGCTGACGGTGTTGTGGCTCAATGCCAATGATCTGACTATTTCGCGCGCCACGGCCGAGGTGGGTTCGGTGCGCATCGCCGCCCGGCCGCTGCCGCAGCCCAAGGACTTCGTCGGCCTCGCTTTCGAACAGCCGCTGCCTGCGGGGCCGGCGCGCGTGATCATCGACTACACGGGAAAGCTGGCCACCAAGGAGTCCTCAGGCGCATCGAGGCAGAAAGAGGGCAACGACTTCTACGTCTTCACGCATTTCGAGCCCATCGACGCGCGCCGGGTATTCCCCTGCTTCGATGAGCCATCCTTCAAGGTGCCGTGGCAGGTGTCCCTGATCGTACCGGCGATGGATCGGGCGTTCGCCAACACCCCCGAACTTGCGCGCAAGGACATCGGTGGCGGCATGGCGCGCGTCGACTTCGCCGAGACGAAGCCGCTGCCGAGTTACCTGGTGGCGTTTGCGGTGGGCCCGTTCGAGACGGTGCCCGCGGGACGGACGCGCACGGGCGCACCCATCCGCATCATCACGCCCCACGGCCAGTTAGCACAGGCGCGCTGGGCCGCGGAGGTGACCGCGCCGATCTTGGCGGCGCTCGAGGACTACTTGGGCTCGCCCTATCCTTACGAGAAGGTCGATCACATCGCCGTGCCGTTCTTCGGGGGAGCCATGGAGAACCCGGGGCTCATCACCTTCGCCTCGGCCCTCATGCTGCGCCGATCCGCCGAGGAGGCCATCCCCTGGAGGCGCCGATACGCGGAGGTCGCCATCCACGAGCTTGCGCACCAGTGGTTCGGCGATCTCGTCACGCATGCCTGGTGGGACGACATCTGGCTCAACGAGGCATTCGCCACCTGGGTCACGCCGAAGATCATTGCAACCTGGCAGCCCACCTGGCGCGCGGCCGAGGAGCGGGTGCTGACCGCCTCGGGGGCGATGGGACAGGACAGCCTGGTGTCCGCGCGGCAGATCCGCCAGCCGATCACGGGCAACGACGACATCAGCAACGCATTCGACAGCATCACCTACCGCAAGGGCGCAAGCGTTCTACATATGTTCGAACAGTCCATCGGCGCCGAAACGTTCCGCCGGGGCGTGCAGCGTTACTTGAAACAGCACGCACACGGAAACGCCACCACGGCCAACTTCCTGAGCGCGGTCTCGTCCGAGCTTGGGCGCGACATCGCCCCGGCCTTTTCGACTTTCCTGGATCAGCCGGGCGTGCCGATGGTGTCGGTGGAACTCGTTTGCAACCACCGGCGCGGGACAGTGAAACTGCGGCAGCAGCGATATGTGCCCGCAGGGTCGCCAGGGGTGGAGGGCAACCCAACCTGGAAGATTCCGGTGTGCGTGCGTCACGACCAGGGTCGCGCTTGTACACTGCTTGAGTCGTCCGAGGGGGAGATTGCCCTGGCGACGTGTCCGTCGTGGCTCGCGCCGAACGAAGGCGCAGCGGGTTACTACCGCACCAACCTCGCTCCTCGGCTGCTGGGCAAGCTCCTCGCCGACGGCGGCAAGAAGCTGACCGCACCTGAGCGCCTGGGCGCGATCGGCGATGTGAACGCGCTCGCACGCGCGGGCATCCTGCCCTACGATCAAGCACTCGCGTTCGTGCCGAAGCTCGCGGTTGACCCGAGCCGACACGTCGTGGAGGCCGCTGCGGGCATGGTGGGCTGGCTGCGCGATGCCGACCTGGTACCCGACAAGGTGGCCCCCAACTTTTCCCAATTCATCCGCGCCAGATGGGGCAATCGCGCTCACGCGCTCGGGTGGACGCCCAAGCCAGGCGAGGACGAGGACACGCGAATCTTGCGCGGCAAGCTTTTACCTCTCGTCGCTGACGAAGGTGATGATCTCGCACTCGCGGGCGAGGCGCGGGCCCTGGCGGCCAGATGGATCGTCGATAAAGGATCGGTCGATCCCGATATGCTGGAGTCGGTCCTGGGCGTCGCCGCTGCGCGCGGAGATCAGCAACTGTTCGACGCCTGGCATGCGGCGGCGGCGGGGGAACGCGATCTCACGGCGCGCCGACGTCTTCTGGGCGCGATGGGCATGTTCCGCGATCCGGCGATCGTGCAGCAGGCGCTTGACCTGATGCTGGAAGTAAGCTTCGACATCCGCGAGTCGATGACTCTCTTGTCGGGGGCTAACCGCACGCCGACCACGCGACCGCTGGCCTGGGCGTTCGTGCAGGAGCACTTCGACAACCTGGTGGAGAAATTGCCGCGCGAATGGGGCAGCAAGCTGCCCTTCGTCGCCACTTCACAGTGTGACCCGATGGTCGCCGTCGAGGTCGCGGCATTTTTCAAGGAACGCACGAGCAGGTTCGTCGGCGGCCCGCGCAATCTCGCGCAAGCACTCGAATTGATGCGCCTGTGCGCGACGTTCAAGCAGACCCAGGCACCCAACGTCGAGCGTTTCTTTGCCCGGTACCCACGCGGCGTTCCCGCGCGCGCGCAGCCACCCAAGTAGGGTTATAGTCAAGCCACGCCATGGCCGTGAACGTCGACGCGTTGATTGCCGCCGCGAAATTCGACGCCGCAGGGCTGCTGGCGGTGATCGCGCAGGATGCCGCGACCGGGGTGGTGCGCATGTTCGCCTGGGCCGATGCCGACGCGCTGCGAGCGACCGCCAAGAATGGCCGGGCAACTTTCTGGAGCCGGTCGCGGCACAAGGCCTGGCAAAAGGGCGAGGAGAGCGGCAACGTGCTGCACGTCTCGGAGCTCCGCCTCGACTGCGACGGCGACGCGGCGTTGTACTTGTGCCGGGCCGAAGGGCCGTCGTGTCACACCGGCAAAACGTCGTGTTTCTTTCAGTCGGTTGCCCCGGATGGTTCGCTGCGCAGCGATGACGGTCCGCCCGAGCCGCCGTCGGTCATCGTGGAGCGCCTCGCGGGCGTGATCAGCGCGCGGCGGCAAGCGACGGCTGCCAAGTCGTACACCAGATCGCTGCTGGACGCCGGGTGGCCGAAGATCCTGGCCAAACTTGCCGAGGAGCACGCTGAAATCGCCCTTGCGCTGCCTGCGGGTGACAAGACGCACATCGCTCACGAGGCCGCCGACGTGATCTTCCACCTCCTGGTGGGCCTTGAAGCCGCGGGCGTGGGCACGGATGCCTTGTTCGCCGAATTGCGGCGGCGCTTCGGCACTTCGGGTCACGACGAAAAGGTCGCCCGCACCACCAGGCCGTACGTGCCGACGAAGTAACCGGATGCTCGCCGACGACGTTGCCGAAGTCCTCCGGCCGGGCGGGCCGCTGGCGGGCGCGCTGGCGGGCTTCGAGCCACGCCACGGGCAATGCGACATGGCCCGGCGCGTGGCACACGCCATCGACAACGACGAGCGCTTGCTGTGCGAAGCGGGCACCGGCACCGGCAAGACCATCGCCTACTTGATTCCGGCGATTCTGTCCGGCCGCAAGGTGGTGGTGTCGACCGGCACCAAAACGTTGCAAGATCAGATCGCGTCGGTCGATCTGCCGCGCCTGCAAGACGTGCTTGGCATTCCGTTTTCGTTCGCGGTGATGAAGGGGCTGTCCAACTACCTGTGCTTGCGCAGGTTTCACGAACACACCCGGCAGGGGCACATCGCCGGCACGGCGGGCGCGGACATCGATCGCCTGCAGGCGTGGATGGCGGAAACCGCGACGGGTGATCGCGCGGAGCTCGATGACCTGCCCGACGACGCGCCCATCTGGCGCGAGGTCACGGCCACGCCTGAAACGCGCCTGGGGCCGCGTTGCGCGTATTTCGATCGCTGCTTCGTCACCAAGATGCGGCAGCGCGGCGACCACGCACAGGTCGTGCTGGTCAACCACCACCTCTTCTTTGCCGACCTCGCGCTGCGTACGCGCTGGCCTGACGCGCAGGTCCTGCCGCCCCACGAAGTCGCCATCTTCGACGAGGCGCACCAACTTGAAGACGTCGCGACCGAATTCTTTGGCCTGCACGTGTCGACGCAGCGTTTGTTCGCGCTTGGCCGCGACATCGCGCGCGCCCGGGTACCGCCGATTGCTCATGCCCAGGCTGAGTCCCTGGGCCGTCGCGTCCAGGGTGCCACCGACACGCTTGGCCATGCGTTGCGCGCACGATTGCCCGCGCCTCGAACCGACGCCGACGAGCTGCGTGTGCCGGTCCCGGACAACCTGTGGGAAAGCGCGTCTGCCGCAGGTATGGAATCTCCGCTCGGCGCATACCACGGCCTCGACACCGTGCTCGACGAAGCGGCGGGACTTTTTGCCCGCCTTGCGTCGTCAGATCCCGCAGTGCTCGAAGGCCCCGGGCGTCCACCGGATCGGGAAACCGCCGCAGCGCTCGGCGGGCTTGCCGCGCGCGCAAACGCAATCCGCAGCGATCTGTCGGCCATGGTCGGGCGCGGGCACCGCGATCAGATTCTCTGGGTCGCTGCCTCGTCGCGCAACGTGAGCCTGCGCAGTTCGCCGGTCCAGGTGGCAAGCACGTTGCAGGGTATTTTCCGCGCGTTCCCCGGACCCATGATCTTCACCTCGGCCACCCTGACGACGGCTGGCCGCTTCGATTACCTGTGCGAACGCGTCGGCCTCGCCGACACCGCGGCAACCGCCACTTTTCCGTCGCCGTTCCGCTTCGACCGACAGGCCCTGGTGTACCTGGCGGCGGATCTTCCCGACCCCAACACCGAGCCTTTCCCGTCCGCCGCAGCCGAACGCATGGTGGAGCTTTGCCACCTGTCGCACGGGCGCGCCCTCTTGCTGTTCACCAGCTTCCGCAACCTGCACATTGCAGAACAACGCTTGCGCGCGGAGGGCAGCTTCCCCCTGTTGGTGCAAGGCGAAAAGCCGCGCAACGCCCTGCTTGAGGCACTGCGCGCACGCAAGGGCTCGGTGTTGCTCGCCACGCAGAGCTTCTGGGAGGGCGTGGACGTGCCGGGCGATGCCCTGTCCCTGGTGGTGATGGACCGCTTGCCGTTCGCGGTGCCCGACGATCCGCTCGTCGCGGCGCGGCTGCAGCGGATACGAGAAGAGGGTGGCGATCCGTTCGGAACCTACCAGCTTCCGCGCACGGCGCTGGCGCTCAAGCAGGGTTTCGGGCGGTTGATTCGCACGCGCCAGGATCGCGGTGTGGTGGCGATTCTCGATGGACGCATCCTGCGACGATCGTACGGAAACGTCTTGCAGGCGAGCCTGCCGCGCGAGTGCCCGCGCACCGAATCGATCGACGAGGTCGCGCGCTTCTTTGGATCGTCGTCGGCGCGGCCACCAGCGCCCGCGATCACAGGAAGCGTCGAGCCATGAACAGCGCGTCGGGGTGGATCGTTGGCGGGGTGATTTTCTTGGTGGCCTACCTGCTGGGGTCGATCCCGACGGGCCTGCTCATCGCCCTGCGCCACGGCATCGACCTGCGAACGATGGGCAGCAAAAACATCGGTGCCACCAACACCGGACGCGCACTGGGTAAGCGATGGGCGATCATCGTTCTCATTCTCGACGCCGCCAAGGGGATTGCGCCAGTGCTCGTCGCCCGTGGGTTGGACCTGTCGGCGGCAGCGATGGCGCAGGCCGGGCTGGGCGCGGTTTTAGGGCATTGCTTTTCGATCTTCTTGCGCGGCCGTGGCGGCAAGGGCGTCGCCACATCGCTCGGTGTTTGCCTCGGCCTACATCCAGCGGCAGCCGCTGCCGCGTTCGGGGTGTTTCTCGTGCTCTACGCGGTGCTGCGCATCTCATCGGTGGGATCGCTCGTCGCGGTCATCGCGTTTCCGATTCTTGTTTACCTGCTTGGCAACCACGAACCGGCCACCCTGACTCTCGGCATCGCCCTCGCCGTCCTGATCGTGGCGCGGCACAAGGACAACCTCGTCCGACTGGCGCGCGGCCAAGAACTCAAGGGCTAGGCCGAAGTTCCCGCCGCGTTATGTATCGACGGTAGTCAAGTCGTTTACATGTCTAGATCTAGCACGATAATTGCACGCTTCTGTCCGACGTGCGTCCCCTCGGCGCCGCGCCGGACGGAATCACCTTGCGTTAGGTTCCAAATGCGGTACCATCATCCCGATGGGGCGCAAGGTCGCCGAGATCCTGGAGCAGGCCAGGCGGAGTCAGGCGAACATTCGCTTTCGTGATTTGTGCAGGCTGATTGAAGGGATTGGCTATGTCTTCGAGCGACAGAGAGGCTCGCACCGGATTTATCGGCACCCCACTCGGAGGGATCTTCCGATGACGAACCTCCAGTCGCATGGACGGGATGCCAAGCCGTACCAGGTCAGGCAGATCCTGCGCCTCATCGAAGATCACAAACTGGAGGTGAAGTCATGAGCAAGCCGTTCAAGTATCGGGTCGTGACGGAGTGGAGCGACGAGGACGAGGCCTTCATCGCCCGCGTTCCCGCTCTCCCCGGGTGCGCCGCTCACGGGGATACGGTGGAAAAGGCGGGCAGGGAAGCTCGCAGCGCGGCCCTTGGCATCATCGATGTCATGCGCGCGCACGGGGACGCGCTGCCTCCCGAGGATGCGTCGGCGGACTACTCGGGGCAACTGCGCCTGCGGCTTCCCAAGAGCATGCACGAGCGGATCTCCCGCATGGCCACGGCCGATGGTGTGTCGCTCAACACCATGCTTCTCACCTTCATCGCTCAGGGCTTTGGCGGGCGCTTGGGCACGGCCCAAAGGGCTGGCCCCAACTACGCGGCTGCGAAGGCACCCGCGAAGCGCAAGGCAGTGGCATGATCGGCCCCGCCAAGCGGTGGTGGTCATGGGCGGCAAGCGCCCGACATTTGGCGTCGTAGTCAAGATACGGGCTGGAAGACGGGCTGCTACCAGGACTTCCGAACCCTCGCGGTCGAAGTTGCAAAACGTGCGGGGCTGCCCCTGCCGTGACGGGGACGTTCGCGGTTGTGACCGCCGTCGACTGCGGGGGCCTACGGCTTGACGATCGTGAACACCAGCGGACCCGCGGTCGCAAGACACGTCGGTGCCGGACGCCGATCGGGCGTGTCGACAAATTGCGACACCAAGGCCGGACCGCACGGGCTGGGAAATATTCCGTGCGTTTCGGCGGGAAGCTGGAAAACGTGGCTCCCGGGCAAGGTCTCGGCGGCGTGCATCCCCCATGCGGGCGGCGTCACCGGATCGAAAAGACCGGTCAGCACGAGCGCGGGAATCCGACTCGATACCGCTTGCTTGACGATGGCGGGCGACGAAGGGACGGCCCAGACTGGGCATGCCGATGAATACATGGCTGGAATCAACGCCGCGCGGACCTCCTCCGGAATAGTCGCCGCACGTGCTGCGACGGCCTGTGGTGTGGTGAACGGCCACTCGTCAGCGCACATGACCGACAGGTGCTGCCCAATCGCGATGGCCGGAGGCTTGCCACTTGCGCCGCTCGTTCCCCCGGTCGCGGCGAAAATCTGCTCGAAGAACGTCAGCTTGCCTTGCCCGGCGGCGTAGATGATCGAGGGCAGAATACGCACCATCTCGATCGAGTACATGAAACGGGAGACCAAATGCGCGAACAATGCTCCGTTCATCGTGACGGCGGCACCCTTGCCGTCCTTGAACGCAGCCGGATTGGCGTCGAGCCGCCGCGCGGTTCCCAGAAACGCTTGTTCGAGGTCAGGGTATGCCTGCTTGCAGGTCGCCTGCGCGGCGCAAAGGTCGAACACCAGCTTCAGCGATCGATAGAAGTCTGGGGCCGCCTCGGCGATGATATCCAGGTCCGGTGGCCAAACCGAATCCAGGATGACGGTTCGCAGGCCGTCCGGATGCCGCCGCACAAGTTCCAGCGCAACGCGTGTCCCGTAGGACGCGCCAAGAACATTCCACGCTGGGTAGCCCAGCATCGTGCGAATGACCTCAACGTCATCCGCGTTCGACGTCGTGTTGAACTGGGACAAATCGATCTGCTGATCAACCAGTCGCTGTCGACACTGGCGCACCAAATCCGCGCTCGTCTGCATCATCATCATGGCGGGGTCGAGCCCGGTCCCGGTCATCGGATCGACCATCGCCACGCAATCGAGCCGGGGCTTACCGGAACCCGTTCCTCGCTGATCGATCGCGACGACATCGCGTTTTGTAAGCCATGCAGCAAGCGGGCCGACAGAACCCAAGGAAAGAAGCCTGCCCAGCGTATCGAGTGAGCTGCTGCCCGGCCCACCCTCAAGGTAGACAATGGGATCCGGCAGGGGCGCAGGCCCGGTCGATTTGACCACCGCAACGGATACCGAAATGGCGGCAAAACCTGGTCGCGAAGCCGCAACCTGCAGCAAGCGGCACTCCACCCGGTAGCCCAGCGGTACCGTGAACGGGCACTTGATCGCATCTGCTGCGACAGGGGTCGGCGATCCAGCGTCAAGGCTGCCGCCATCAACCGGCGCTCCCCCGCCACCGGCATTCCTGCCGTCGCAGGAAGCAACAAGAAAGACAACGACCGCGATCCCGAAGGCTGGCTTCATGGCCACAACCTACCGAGCAATGCCACGCAACGCCATTGCGCCGAACAGGCCGGGCCCACTTGGTCAGGATCCTGAAGTTCAACAGCCATGGCTTTGAGACCCAATAACCCCATCCCCCCTCATGGCCAACTGGGGTGTCGTCTGAAGTTGATCGCCCTCAGGTCGTCCGGACGACCTTGGCGGCGAGGCCTGCGGGGTTGTCGGGATCGAGTCCCTTGGCCGTCGCGAGTTCCCAGGCGAGCAACTGGGCCGGGAGAACCGCCACCAGCGGCGACAGCCACTCGGGAACCGGTTCGGCGATTGGCAGCAGATCCGCCGCCCATTTCGCCGCGTCCTTGTCATCGCTGATCACCGTCAACGCGCCGCCGCGCGCCCGCACCTCATGCGCGAGTGACTGCATGTCGGCGAGGGTGGCACCGGATGGCATCACGAGACCGACGGACGTGCCCGGGGTGACGAACGCGATCGAGCCGTGGCGGAAATCCGCTGCGGAAAAAGCCTGCGTGTTGAAGCCGACGAGCTCGCGCAGCTTGAGCGCCATCTCCGCCGCAGTCGCGTTGTTGAGTCCGCGCGCCAGGCACAGCATCGCCTCGCCACCCTGCAAACGCCGGGCGGCCTTGGCAGCCGGCGCCGCCGCAATGACCAGGGTCTTCTCGGCGACCTCGGGTATGCGCGACAGCTCCTCGGCGTACGCCTTGTCGCCCGAAAATGCCGCGCCCAGCAAGGCCACTGCCGCAAGCTGCGCGGTGTACGTCTTGGTGGCGGCGATGCTTCGTTCGGGCGAAACCCCAAGCTCGATGACGTGGTCGGCCACCCTGGCCAGCGGGGAAGCTGGATCGTTGGTGATGGCGATGGTCGGTCGGCCCTGACGGCGGGCCGCTTGCAGCACCGCCACGACGTCGGGCGATTGCCCCGACTGTGAGATCCCGACCGCGAGCGCGTGTTCAAGGCGCGGCGGCTTGCCGTAGATCGTGTGCAGCGACGGCGTGGCCGGCACCACCGAGATGCCTGCGAGCGCGCCCCAGGCGTAACGCGCGTAGGTGGCGGCGTGGTCCGAGCTGCCGCGCGCGGCGATAACCGCGAACGAAAACGGTGGCAGGGTCGGCGCAAGTGCGAGGACGCGATCACGCTGCCGCTGCAGGAAACCCGCCAGCTCGGCGGGCTGGCTTCTGATTTCGTCGGCGAGAACTGAGCCCATGCAGCGGGGCGTCTACTTCCCCGGACGTTGAACGAGTTGGCGGTAGGTCATGAGGTGGCGCATGGCCGCTTCGGACTGGCCGGTCTGCTCGCACAACCGGGCCAGATTGTAGTGTGCATCGGCGCTGTGCGCGTCAACCAAGATGGCACTCTCGTACGCCCGCGCGGCGTCTGCGACGCAGCCCATGTCCTCCAGCGCAACGCCCAGGTTGAACACCGCAGTGGAATCGTTGGGGCGCACCGCGAGCGCCTCGTGATAGTGCGCCAGGGCACCCTCGGGATCCCCGGACTCATGCAACAGGCGCCCAAGGTTGACGTGCGAATCGGCGTGGTTCGGATCCATCGACAGCGCCATGCGATAAAACGCGCCGGCCTCGGTGGGCACAAGATCCTCCAGCGCGCAGCCTCGATCATAG
>CAYSKR010000178.1:0-12033 GCA_964431675.1 uncultured Myxococcales bacterium | reverse complement strand
GGCCGGGCGCTGGAGACCGCGATCCTGCTCGAGCTGGAGCGCCGCGCCTACGAGGTCGCGTACGTGCGCACGGCGGAGGGTTACGAAGTGGACTTCCTGGCTCAGCGCGCCGGCGATGTGCCGCTCCTGATCCAGGCGTGTTTGGAGAGCGAGGGCGACGAGACCTGGGAGCGCGAGCGGCGGGCGCTGGACGCGGCCGCCGCGGCGCATCCCGACGCGCGACCGTTCCTGGTGACGCTCGATGCCGTACCGCGGAGCCGGCCGCTGCCGGATGGGCTCACCTGGGCGCCAGCCGGCCGCTGGCTGCTGGAGGAAATGTGACGATGCGCAGACTGATGACGGGCGTTGCCATTGATGGCAGCCTCGTGCTCGCCGGCGGAAGCGAGAAACCATGACGACACAGACAGAGAACCAGCGGAACCCATCGAGCGGACGGATGCCGGTCATCTTCGCGGCGCACGGCGCGCAGATCCTGCTCGACGACGCCGGGTGGATGGGTGAGCTCGCTTCGTGGGCGAAGGCCATGCCGAAGCCAAAGAGCATCCTCATGGTTTCGGCTCACTGGGAGGAGCGCCCCACAACGCTCGGTTCCACCCTGACTGCGCCGCTCGTCTATGACTTCTCCGGCTTCCCCGAGCATTACTACCAGACCAAGTATCCGGCCCCTGGCGCGCCAGAGCTCGCCGCTCGCGTCCGCGAGCTCCTGCGCCAGCGAGACATGGCGGTCACCGATGATCCGAAGCGCGGCCTGGACCATGGAGCCTACGTGCCGCTCGTCGCCATGTACCCCGACGCCGATGTGCCGGTGCTTCAGGTCTCGATGCCTGGCCTCGACGCACAGGAACTCTTCAAGCTCGGCCGGGCTCTGGCGCCGCTCCGCGCCGAAGGCGTGCTGGTGTTCGGAAGCGGTTTCCTAACGCACAACATGCGGTATGCGTTTCGTCCCGGCACTCCCGATTGGGCGCGGGAGTTTGATAGCTGGGCAGAGGGCGCGCTGTCCCGCTTTGACGTGGATGCGCTCGTCGACTTCCAGGTTCGAGCGCCGGCCGCCCGCATGGCCCTGCCAACCTGGGAGCATTACGCGCCGGTGCTTGTGGCCGCGGGAGCTGCCTCCGATGAGCGGCCGCGAACGACCTTCCCCATCACCGGGTGGTGGATGGATGGGGCGTTCACACGACGGTCGGTCCAGTTCGGCTGAAGCGGCGCTACGCTCCGCGCGCGCCTTCGTACTGTCTGAGCTTCCGATACATAGTCGCGGTGCCGAGGACCGCGTCGCGATCGACCTCCTCGAACGCGGGCACGGCAGAAGAGAAGAAGCGGGTCACGACGCGTTCGTCGCCCAGGGGCGGCTTGTCGCTGCCGCTGATTCGACGGATCCTGCTTGGGCGCTGATGCCCGTACGGCCAGGAGACAACATGCAACCGTTCGAGCTGCCCGCCACGGGTGGCAAGATCGTCCGCACGCCCGAGCTGCTTGGGCGGGGTCCGATCGTTCTGTATTTCTATCCCAGGGACGAAACCCTGGGCTGCACCATCGAGTCGTGCGCCTTCCGCGATCGGCATCCCGATTTCGTGGCCGCGGGGGCCACCATCCTCGGCATCAGCCCGGACTCGGTGGAGGCGCACGGTCAGTTCGCCCGACACCATGGACTCACCTTCACGCTGCTGTCCGACCCCGACAAGCGCGTGTTCCGGCTGTACGGAGTCAAAGATGCGTTCGGCGTTCTCACCGGGCGCGAGACCTTCGTGATCGACCGAGAGGGCATCGTCCGATTTCACCTGCGCTCGAATTTATTTCCCCGCAAGCACGTGCGGGAAGCGCTGGCGGCGGTGCGGCGCCTGGTCTGAACTCGAAGTTATACTCAACCTTGATCTCGTTGAACGGCAAGACGAAGGGCAACGAAGTGGACCCCTCATGGTTTCGGCTCACTGGTCAAAGCAGCGACTTTACCCAGCCGCCGTCGACCGCAATGGTCTGGCCGCTGATGTAGCTGGCGCGCTCCGAACACAAGAACGCGACGGCGGCGGCGAATTCTTCTGGCGTGCCGAGGCGCCCGAGCGGGATCTGCGATTCCCATCGCGCGAACACATGTTCTGGCGTCGTGCCGATCGCGGCGGCGTTCGTGGCCGCCAGGGCGTCCAGGCGTTCGGTGCGGGTGTAGCCCGGTGCCACGCAGTTGACCGTGATCCCTGTGGGACCAAACTCGCTCGCCAGCGTCTTGGCCATGGACGTCACCGCCGCGCGCAACGCATTCGACAACACCATGTTTTCAAGCGGTTGCTTGACCGTCAGCGACGTGATCGCCACGAATCGTCCCCAGCGATTCTTCTGCATCAGCGGCAGGACTTGCTGCGCGAATGAAACCGAAGAAAACAAGAGCTGATCGGCCGCGCGCCGCCAGTCGTCCATGGACGCGTCGATGAACTTCTTGGCCGGCGGGCCACCCGAGTTGCTGACGCAGATGTCGACGCGACCGAAGCGCGCCGCAACCTCGCGCACGAAGCCCTGCACCGCGCTCCCGTTCGTCACGTCGACCACGCGGGCAAACACCTCGCGCCCCGTGCGCTGCCGGATCAAGGTGGCCGCCGCCGACAGGTTCGCGTCGTCGCGCGCGCAGATGGCGATTTGCGCGCCTTCGGCCGCCAGCTCCATGGCCACCGCGCGCCCGAGGCCCTTGCTGGCTGCGGCCACGATCGCGACTTTGTCCTTCAGTCCCAGATCCACGGTGGTTTGCTCCGAGCGAAAGTTGTAGCACCATTTATTTGACGGCTCTTCTTGCCAACTCTTCTCGCCAACGTTCTGCCGCGAAGTAGGGATTCCGCAGCACCTACGCCGTGCCGCGCCGCGCGGTGACGGTGGCCCTGCCGACCTTGCGGGTCGGCCGCGGGCGCACGGCAGGGGGCAAAGCGCGTGCCAGGGCGATCCGCAGCACCTCGGCCATGGTCCGCACGGGCTTGATCTCAAGCTTGGACAGCAGGTGTTCGGGCACTTCCGACAGTTCGGGTTCGTTGCTCGCGGGGATGATGACGGTCTTGATGCCGGCGCGCAGCGCCGCGAGTAGTTTCTCTTTCAAGCCGCCGATGGGCAAGACGCGGCCCCGCAGGGTCAATTCGCCGGTCATCGCCACGTCGCGGCGCACGGGAATCCCCGACACCAGCGAAAACAACACGCACGCCATGGTGATCCCCGCCGATGGGCCGTCCTTGGGAACACCGCCGGACGGCACGTGGATGTGGATCTCGCGGTCGGCGAAGAAATCAGGCCGCAGGCCCAGCGACAGACCCTGCGCTCGCGCAAACGTCAGCGCCGCCTGGGCCGACTCTTTCATGACGTCGCCGAGTTGCCCGGTCAGCACCAGCGAGCCCTTGCCTGCCATGAGCTGCGCCTCGACGTGCAGCACTTCACCGCCGTGCGGCGTCCAGGCCAGGCCGTTGGCCATGCCAACCTCGTCCTGGCCGATCCTCTCGTCGGGGATGTAGCGCGGCGGGCCCAGGAATTTCAGCAAGTCCGCCGGGCTCACGGTGAGGGACTGCGCCGCGCCTTTGCCGACGGGCTTGTCCTGGTTCTCGACAAAACGGCGCGCCACCTTGCGCGACACCTGGGCAATCTGCCGTTCAAGCTCGCGCAGGCCGGCCTCGCGCGTGTATTCCGAGATGATCTTCTTGAGCACCGGGCGACCGATGGTCAGGTTCTTGTCCGACAGGCCCGCCTCGGTGATCTGCTTGGGCACCAGGTATTTTTCGGCGATGGCGAGTTTCTCGTCCTCGCTGTAGCCGGCCAGCCGCAGCGTCTCCATGCGGTCGCGCAGCGGTGCCGGGATGCCGTCGCCAAAGTTTGCCGTTGCGATGAACATCACCTTGGAAAGATCAAACGGCACGCCCAGGTAGTGGTCGCGGAAGGTGTGGTTCTGCTCGGGATCCAGTACTTCAAGCAGCGCCGCCGACGGATCGCCGCGAAAGTCGGCGCCCATCTTGTCGACCTCATCGAAAAGAAAGACCGGGTTCTTGGTGCCCGCCAGCTTCATGCCTTGCAGGATGCGGCCGGGCATGGCACCCACGTAGGTGCGTCGGTGTCCGCGAATCTCGGCCTCATCGCGCACGCCAC
Organism: uncultured Myxococcales bacterium; assembly: GCA_964431675.1. Lineage (GTDB taxonomy): Bacteria > Myxococcota_A > Polyangia > Fen-1088 > Fen-1088 > CAYSKR01. The sequence continues at coordinate 7,929 of CAYSKR010000178.1, read as the reverse complement.
CAAGCGAAATGCGCACGAACTTGCGGCCCAGCGCGCGCGCAATCGACCGGCCGAGCGAGGTCTTGCCCACGCCGGGCGCGCCAAGGAGGCACAGAATTGGGCCGTGGGCGCCCGCGCGCAGCTTGTGCACGGCCAGGAAGTCCAGGATGCGATCTTTGATGTGTTCGAGGTCGTAGTGGTCCTCGTCGAGAACACGACGCGCCTCGGTCAGATCCACCGAATCGCTGGAAACCTGGTTCCACGGCAATTCCACCACCACATCAAGATAGCCGCGCACCATGGACGCTTCGGCGCTTTCCGGAGTCATCTGTTCGAGGCGACGAAGTTGCTTTTCCGCCTCGATCTTGGCCTCGGGTGGCAGCCCGGCCTGGTCGAGCTTTTGTTGCAGTTCCTCGAACTCGTCGCGGCGACCGTCGTCGCCAAGCTCGTTGCGAATTTGGCGTAGCTGTTCGCGCAAGAAGTAGTCGCGCTGGGTTTTCGACATCTCTTCCTTGGCGCGGTTCTGGATGCGGTTTTGCACCTCCAGGATGCCGATCTCGTTCGCCATCGTGTCGTTGACCTTCTTCAGGCGCAACAACCCGTCGTCGGTCTCCAGGATCGCCTGTGCGTCGGGAAGCTTCAGGGTCAGGTTCGATGCGACCAGATCCGCCATCCGGCCCGGATCCTCGACGCTCTCGAGCAGCATCGCCAGCTCCGGTTGCAGCGTCCGGCCAAGCTCCGCGATTCGCTCGACGTTCTGGCGCACCGTGCGTGCCAGGGCTTCGACCTCGGCGCAACGTTGCGGCGGCGGGTCGTCGTAGATGTCGAGGCGCACCCGGTAACTCGGTTGCTCCGCCAGGTAGCGCTCGATGCGCGCCCGGCACAGCCCCTGGACAAGAATCTTCAGGCCACCGTCCGACAGTTTGCGCATGCGCATGATCACGCCGATGGTGCCCACGGTGTACAGGGCGGCTGGCTTCGGATCCTCGTCGCTCGACTCGCGCTGGGCGACGATGAAGCACAGCCGATCTTCGGACGCGAGGGTGGTGTTGACGGCGTCGAGCGAGATCGGGCGCGACACGCGCAACGGCGCGATCATGTACGGGAACACGACCAGGTCGCGCACCGGCAACAGCGGCAGCACGCTGGGGATTCCATCCGGAGAGGCTTTGCGCTTCTTGGCCGGTTCGCTGCCCATGGGATCAGCCTATCCCAAGTTGCGTCCCCGCGCCCGCGCGGTCGATCATTAGCGCGGTTTCTTGCGCATCTCGATGATGCGAAGCTCACGCTCGGCGTCGAAGGCGACGTTGCGAAAATTGGTCGCTTCTCGGAACGCCCGTGCCGCCTTGTCGGGTTCGTTGAGGTGCTGGTAGATCTTGCCGATCCACAGGTTCGCCAGCCCAAATTGCGGTTGCTGCGACGCCACCTTCTGCAGCGTGGACAGGGTCTCCCGCGCCAGAGCGTCCTTGTTGCTCCCCGAATCCTCGAAGCGGCTCCATGCCAGGTAGGCACTGTACTGCGGCTCAGCCGGGTTCTTTTCGCACGCGATGCGAAAAGCGTCCGCGGCACCTCGGGGATCTCCCTTTTCCAGGAGTGCTTCGCCGCGCAGGAAGGTCGTTTCGGCTTCCAGGATCAGGCTGGTCGTCAAGTTCGCCGCGAGGCTCGCCGCGTCCTGGTTCGAGCGAGCGGCCACGTACGCCGCACGCTGCTGTGGATCGCTGAGCACCGCGACGGCCTCGCCAGCACGGGCGATGATCTGTCCAGCGGTGGGGGCCAGATCGCGCAAACCCGGTCCCATGAGCCGGTCAGGGTGAAATTGACGGGCGATCTCTAGGTACCCATCGTTCGCGTCTTTCGCGCTTGCAGTCTCGGTCACGCCCAGGATTTCGAAGTGCGACATCATGGGAAGCCGGGCAACGAGCTCCTGCACCTTGGCGCGGATGTCCTGATCGGTCGGTGCCGCCGCCGCTTTCGCCAGTGCCCCCGCGATCGGGGCCGGCCGCGGTCCCGGTTGAGTTTCGGGCTTGGCTGGCGTTGAGGGCTTTGGCATGACGGCAGGGCCTATGGCGCTTGCGCTGCCACTTCGTGCGCCGAGATCTATACTGCCCCGCTGCCGAGCAGAAAGTCGAGGGCTCGAAATGCGGGAGTCGAGGCGTTTGATGGCCAGATCACCGGCCGGAACCGTATCGGCGCTGGTGTCGCTGCCCGCCGATTCGTGGGCGGCGTTGTTGCGCCTGAGCCGCCGCTTCCGGCGCGCCTCGCACTTCTCAATCAGCCAAAGTGACAGGAGGGCGACTTCATACAATCCGAGCATTTGCGCGCCCGGGAGAAGCATTTGCAGTTGATCCACGACAGTGCTGCACTGTACGGCTTTTTTTTCACGCAGGCGACGAAATATGGCCTGCGGGTGCCGAGCCCGCGCCGACGGTGCGATGGGGTATGCAGGGGTACGCAGAGTGGGATTCGGTGCCCGGATCACCAGGCTAGTGCGCGCCAAAAAGTGGCGCAAGCAGCTCGCGCGCGGCCTCTGCGTCGCCTCTGAGCAGTGCGTGTAGCCTGGCGGGCGGAAAACGTTTCGTCGGGTTTTGCCCAGCGCCAGGATTCCAATGGTCGTCGTCCGACACCTTCAGGGCTTGTTTCAGCGTCCCGACTCTCAGGGTGGACTGCAGTGTTGCGATTTGATCGTCCTGCAGGGAGTCCGTGCAACTGCTGATTCCGGCCACTGCGAACGGCGACATGAGATTGCCCGTCATCATCTTCCGATGGGTAAGCCCTCCTGCATGGCCAAATTCGTGGGCAACGACCAAGTCGCGCAATGCCGGATCTTCCTTTGACCCCATCGATAGACCGGCAGCGTCCAAGAACATCATGGGTGTAAATTCTGCAGGCAGATTCAGACTCTTCCACATCCCAGCGGCCTGGGGCTCTTCGCTCTCCAACGTTTCGATGAGTGCGCGAGTCATTGCCAGGCCACCCAGACTTGCACCGGGGGGCAGTATCTTGCTCCCACCCGGGCGGACCAGTTGCGGCATCACCACCAGATTGGTTGCCGCAAGTCCGGCATTGCCGTGCATCCGCGCAAACTCGACTATCGGCCGGAGCATGAAGTTAAAAACGAACGTGATGATGCGATCATAAAGTGCCGGATCTTGTCGCATGACTGTGTCAAGGATCTGCGGATCATCGAAATTGACGCTCGGGAACTCCTTACTCATCGCGATCCCAATCGACGCTTCATCGGTATCCAGTGAGTATTCCTGACTCACCGCAACGGGCGGGGCCTTGGTGAAAAACTCGAGCGCGTGCCGACGGTAGTAGCGCTGAAGCGCTTGGGTATTTGGCACCACATCAACAGATCCGCTCGCAAAGAGACGTATCTCGCGCCGGCCTTGCAACCTGGTATCGGATCGGTTGCAGGCGACGACGTCGTAAGGGGCGACCTTGAAGTACTCGAGGAGCTGGGAAGTGGGATTGTCGGCGTTGGGCTCGGGCCCGGTGCTCAAGCTCGTATCACCGCCGTTGCAGCCCAGTCCCGAGAAAATCAGTGCCGCTGCCAGAGTGCAGGACAGTCCCGTCTTGGTCATTTCCGTGCCCGCTCGCTCATGGTGAAAGTATATACCCGTCAAGGACGTTGACCCCGCTTGGTAGACATGAGCGTTGAGTTTTTTCCCCGGGCACGCAACCGGCGCGTTTCGTTGCCGATACCTGTACATGAAACTTGCACCGCCGCGCGTCGGAGCGTCGATTGTCCAGGTCTTGTCGCTGGCGCTTGTGGGCTGCGAATTTGCCCCGCAAACGAACGAATTCGGACCGGTGCCGGGCGGTGAATCAACGGACGCCGGATCGCCCTTCCGCAGCCGTTATCCGGACGACAAGGGTGGCCTGGTCGATGCGGCCGGCCTCGCCCCATCGGCACCCTCGATCGACGCATCCGCGCCGGGGTCCGATGCGACGATGACGCCGGATGCGGGCGGGGACGCGGCGTTGCCGATCTCGTATCGCGTGGACTGGCCGATGCTGACGGCGTTCGCCCGCAATCAGATGCAGCCGCTGTTTCCAACCTACCTGGCGCACCTCATCGGCAAGACGGTGCAACACCCGGTGCCACTGGAACTGGCGTGCGTGACGCTCAACAATCCGCGCGCGACCGCTGTCACGCTTCGCGTGCTGGTGGACTTCAAGCTGTACGCCGAGGCAGTCACGGAAAACGTGACCGTGCCCCCGGGGGCGAGCGTCCGGCGTTGCCCGACCCCGGTGTTCGATTTCGCCAGGCTGTACGCGTTGACCGGCGAAGCGCAGGGGCGGATCGAACTGTCCCTGATCGATCTCGCTGCCAACCGCCCGGTGGCGACGAACGCCATCACCTTCGCGATCGCGCCGGTCGGCGACGTTTCCTGGGTGTCCCCGTCGGGCCTGACCACAAAGGACATGCGGGATCTGTCGGCGACGTTGGTCACGCCCAGGGATCCACTGGTTGATCGACTGCAGCGCGACGCCACCGAAATCAGCGCGTTCAAGCTGCTTGGGCCGATGGCACTCGCCAAGAAGGTTGGTGCCACGGCCGTCACCATTCCGCCGACAGACTACTATTTCAATTCGGTGTTTGTCGAAAGCGACGAAGCGGTGAACTGGCAGATGCAAAACGTGCAAGGCGGATCGAGCACCGTTGACGTGTACCTGCTGACGTCGCAGCAGCTGCAAGCGCTTCTCTCGGGGGCCAACTCTCAGACCACGGCAGCGTGGACGGGGTCAGGCCGGGGTGCGGCGGCGGTGGTCAAGCAACTCCCATCGACCTGGTATTACCTGATGTTCGTGAACCGCGCGTCGACCTCGGCGGTGATAACTTGGTCGCGGGCCGCGACGCGCGAGGACGTCGTCGAGGACAGCCTGCGCGCGGTCTTTCTGGCCCTGCGTGCTGCCAAGATCACTTACAGCAACATCACAGACACATACTTCAATGGTTGGCAGCACGTCCGCCTCGCCAACGAAACTTTAAAAGCCCTTTCGGCCAACTGCTTCGATGGATCGTTGCTGTTCGCCAGCGTGCTTGAACTGGTCGGGCTTGAACCGGTCGTCGTCTTTGTGCCGGGCCACGCCTTCGTCGGAGCCCGCCTTCCCGGTGGCAAGGTCTGGCCGGTCGAGACCACCGTGATCGGAAATCCCTCGGTGACCTTTCATGACGCCATGAACCTCGCGATCAAGCGACAAGCAGCCGAGGCGTCCGGGCCGGGCTACTACGAGCTACCCATCAAGGCCGTGCGCGACCGCGGCATCCTTCCCTTGCCGCAGTAAGCGACCCAGACAACACGCTGGGGTGACTGACGGGGATCGAACCCGCGACAACCGGAGCCACAATCCGGCGCTCTACCAACTGAGCTACAGTCACCAGGAAGCGGTGGGTTTGCCGCAGCTTGCCCGCCGTGTCCGCCCTTTGGGGCAGCAAGGTATGCCGTGGGGAGGTGTTCCACGTCAAGTCCGGTGCAAGATTTACCCGCGCGCCGCACAAGCCTTGCAGTCGAGCGGCAAAGTGCTTAGTTTCGAGTCCGTGAGAAACCCAAGCGTGAAACAACCTTTCCGAGGCACCAACGCAGTTGTCTTGCTGGCCGTCCTGGTAGCCGGGCTGCTGCTGGCGGGCGAAGCGGGTGCCGCCGAGGCCGATGACCTGCAACGCATGATTGAGCAATCGCGCCAGAGCGCGAGCGACCTCGAGCGGCTGGATGATCACCGCAGCGCGCGCGAAGACGTCACTCTGCTGCGCGTGTGGCTGGACGAGGCGTGGCGATTCCGCTCGGAACAAAACTACGACGACGTGCGCGTGGTCCTGCAGCGCTGCGACGCGCAGGCCGAGATGATTCGCCAGAAAATCGTCGCGGGCAAGGTGTCGGCCCAGGCGTCCGACAAGGCTGCGGCGGTGAAAAAAGCTCGCGCTGCGGTGGCCAAGACGCGGCAGCTCCTTGAGCAGGCCAAGTCGGACAAAATTCGTCTGGAAGCGAGGGGCAAGTGATCTTCGCGGCCTCGCGCTTGAAGGCGTCTGTCGCGTTGCTCGCGGCAATCGCTGCGGCGGGCTGCGGTACGCCGCCCAAGCCGCCCGAACTTGACGCATTCGAGCGCCTGCGCGCCGATCCGTCCATGAACGCCGCCAACAAGAAGGCACCGGATCTGGTGAAGGGTGCCGATCGCTTGCTCAAGCAGTCGCAGGAAGACTGGCACGACAACGATCTCAAGGAATCGCGCAACGCCGCCTTGCTCGGCCACATCAAGCTCAAGCACGCTCTGGCACTCGCCGAACAGGAAGACGCGCGCAAGCGCATGGCCGAGGCGGATGGGCAGCTTGACGAGGCGGAGGAAGAGCAGGCCCGGCTGGGCAAAGATCTGGCCGCGGTCAGCGAGCAGGTCGCCTTGCTCAGGCGGTTGACCGAGGCGGCGGTCGACAAGCAGCGCCTCGTGACGGAACTCGCCGAACACCAGAAACGCTCCGCCGAAGAAGCCGGACGCGAAAAAGCCAAGGACGGGGCCCAGGAAAAGATCGCCGATGCCGAGCGGGCGCTATTCGCCGCCGACAAGGTCAAGGCGGGCGACTTTGCCGCCGTCCCCTACGGCGCGGCGAAGGACATGCTGGCGCGCGCACGGCAGGAGCTCGCCCAGGCGAATTTTCGCGCGGCGGAAACCAGCGCCGAGTTCGCCAGGGGCAAGGCACAGGAGTCCGAGGCCACAGCCAGGCCGACCTACGAGAAGGAGGCGCGCAGCGCCGAGAGCAAGGCCGCCGCCGAGAGCCTGGAGCGCGAGTCCACCGCCATCCCGGGCATCAAGGTGTACCGCGATCAGCGCGGATCTCTTTTGCGCATCGTGCTGCCGATACCGGCCGACATGCTGTTTCACCGGCGCGAGGTGACGGTCGCTCCGGGACGCGACGCGCTGCTCGATCCGATTGCGGCGATCATGAAGAAGTACCCGACGTTTCCCGTCCAGGTGGTCGGCTACAGCGACACGCGCGGCAAGCAGGGCGAACTTCTCGCGCTGTCGCTGGCGCGCGCGCAATCGGTCCTATCTGGGCTTGTGACGCGTGGCGCGGACATGAAGCGCATGGTGGTCAGCGGCCAGGGCGGTGCCGAGCCGATTTCCGACAACAAGACCCCGGGTGGTCGCGCGGCCAACAACCGCATCGAAGTCGTCTTCATCTATCAGTGAGCCTCGTAACAAACGACACAGAACAAACGAACACAGAGGATTCTCCTGGCCGTCTACGGGTGTCGCTGATGAACAAGGTCACGGGCGATCAAGTGACCAAACTTGGCGAGATTTCGGACACTATTTCCGGCATGACGTAAACAACCGTCCACGGAGCGACGTCCTCAGATTCTGTTGGGGAGCCAAAAAAACAGGGCGGAGACAAAGCGTTTTGCGCTCTCTCTCCGCCCCATGAAAACTTGGGCACTCAATTCACATTGGCGTCCTAAATTATTCCCGGCGACGACCTACTCTCCCACAGGGTCTCCCCTGCAGTACCATCGGCCCTGGAGGGCTTAACTTCCGAGTTCGGGATGGGATCGGGTGTGGCCCCTCCGGTTTTGCCGCCGGAAGCTGTTGGTCCTGAGCTATCGAGCTTCGAAGGATGTGTCGAGCTCGGCTCATTTGCCGAACTTCGACCTCGACCCTCAACGAACGTACGTACGCATTAGAAATAAAAATAATGGTGGTCAAGCCGCACGACCGATTAGTACCGGTTAGCTCCGCATCTTGCGACGCTTCCACACCCGGCCTATCAACCTCGTGGTCTTCGAGGGGTCTTCAGAGGGCTTACGCCCTGGGATTCCTATTCTAGAGGCGAGCTTCCCGCTTAGATGCTTTCAGCGGTTATCTCTTCCGGACATAGCTACCCGGCTATGCCATTGGCATGACAGCCGGAACACCAGCGGTCCGTCCACCCGGGTCCTCTCGTACTACGGGCAG
>CAYSKR010000177.1:0-3414 GCA_964431675.1 uncultured Myxococcales bacterium | reverse complement strand
CGGCTCTCAACGCGGGTGGTGGTAAGTTGGTGCCGAGGTGGTGCCCGGTTGCAAACGTTGCGGTGACGGACGAGGATGACGCGGGCGACCGTGCTATCGTCATTGGCTGAAACCTTTCATCTATGCGGGTGTAGCTCAGTTGGTAGAGCACCGGCTTCCCAAGCCGGATGTCGAGGGTTCGAGACCCTTCGCCCGCTCCAACAGTTTCGTGAGCCAGAGTTTTCGCGTGACCCTGACCGACGTGCCGCCGACTCTTGTTTCGCGGGTCAGCGCGACCCATCACGGCTGCGGCGGCAGGCCGTGGCCGGGACCCAGCACAGCCTTGACGAACAGCGGGTAGTCGAACTCGCCGTTGGTCTGGTCGGCGGTGTGGCATTCGCGGCACACCGTGACGGGCACCGCCTTGCGTATGCCCTGTTTCTTGTCGGTGGCGCGCACATGTTCGACACCGGGGCCATGGCAGGATTCACAGCCGACGTTGGCGAAGAAGGTCGTGGCCGTTTTCATCACGCGGGTTCCGCCCGGGCGTTCAAAGCCCGTCGTGTGGCACGTGATGCACCCGGGATCGTGGTCCCGGCCGCGCTTTTGTAACGTGGCAAGTGCGTGCGCGTGCGCAGTGCCCTCCCACTGCTTCTGCGCCGGCGCGTGGCACAGGGCGCAGCCGTTGCTGCTGGCGTAGGTCCAGGACTCCGCGGGTGCGGTGGCAGCAGTGCCGCTCGCGGATCTGGCGTGGGCCTGGCTCTGGTCATCGCGGTACCTCATCTTGACCCCGACTGGCAGTCCCTTTTCGCCGCGCCTGCGATTTTCGTCGTTGTACGGATTGACCAGTCCGAGCATGCCCGGATGATCGGTGATGCTGGGATCGAGCTCGACCATGCGGTTTTCAATCCAACTGCTCGCGACATCGTCCGCCAGGTTGTCGAGAGCCTTCGTGTCACGTTCGGTGGCCGTCCTGACCTCGCCGACCATCCGCAGGAAATACGCCTTGACGTTTTCGTTGCGATCTTCCGCGGCGCGCTTCTCGAAGTCGGCAAGCTGGCTCTTGTGGTTTTTCAGACTTTGCAGCAACTGGGCCCGCTGTCCGCGATCAATGAACGAATAGTTGTCGTTGACCACGTGAACGTCGAGGCGGCCCAGGTACTTGCCCAGCTCGAACGCCTCGAGGAGGCGCGTGGAACCCGCTGGTTCGGGTGTCTCGATCATGTGGCCCTGATGGCCAAGCACGGCGAAGTCGATGCCGGGTGCTTGCGCGATGGTCAGGCGCGCCTCGTTTGAGCCTCCGGCCAGGTGCAGCAACGCAACCACGATCTGCGCGCCACGATTGCGCAGGGACGCGATCTCGTCGCGCGTTGCTTTTGCGGGATCACCGATCACGAGTTGCCAGGACGCCTGCCAGCGTGCCCGATGGTCAGGCGGCGGGTCGATGATGCCAAACAGGCCAACTTTGATCCCCGTGGCCGTGGTGATGATGCGGTCGCGCTCGAATGCCGCCTTGCCGTTGGCGAAGTTCAAGTTGGCGCACAGCACGGGAACTTTGGCCGCGCGGGCAAGCGCGGCGAATTTTGATGGACCCAGGAGCAGATCGGTTTCGCCGGGAGCGACGGCGGCGACGCCCAGCCGCGCGTAGGCTGCGAGCAAGAGCTTTGCACGACGTTCGATCTCTTCCGGCAACGGAGGAATTTGGCCCGGCAGATCCTGTGGCGCAGGCGCGATCAGATCCCCGGCGTCCACCTGGACAATCGCATCAACTTCGGCCCGGATCTGATCGGTCAGACTGGCTCGACGAACCAGCCCGCCCAGCGGGTGCGACGGACAACCGCAGGACTCATACTCGCCACGCAGGTTCGACGTGTAGAGGATCGCGATGTGCCTGCCCCGAGGCGGGTCTTTCGGCTTGGCGTGCGAAGTAGATGGGGACGACGCAATGACGCCTTGTGCTGCGTCGGGGCGCGGCACCGTGGGCGGCGCTGCCGCCTTGCAGCCAAGGGCAGCGACGACGCAAAGGCTTGTGATCAAGCTGGATTTTTGACCAGATCCACGGGTTTTTTCCGTGGGTGCAGCAGTCGCGCTCTCGGACACGGGAGGCATTGTAACAAAAACCGACGGGCTGCCCACAGGGCCCAGTAAGCAGGCTGTGCTTGGCTCTTGTTAAAGCTACGTTGAATATGGGGCAACGGCGGGCGGCAACGGTGGGCGCCTTTACGCCTACGTCCGCAAAGAAGCGCTCAGCTCCTCGCAGATCGAGGGAACCCAGTCGTCTTTCTCCGATCTCCTCCTCTACGAAAGCGACCAGGCGCCTGGGGTTCCCATCGAAGATGTGCGCGAGGTATCGGATTCTCCGCCGCGAAGCCTCACGCTGTCGGCTGCCCGATGCCGGCTTGCCGCAGCGAAGCCTCGGTGGGGCCGCGTCCCGCGCAGCAGTCGGCGAGCTTGCCGTCGACCGCCACCGCCGGGACCGATCGGATGCCGAGCGCCTTCGCGCGCTTCGCGACGGCGGCGTCGTGCATGTCATGCACCGTGAGCTCACACGATGGACACGCGATCTGTTTGATGAGGTCGATGACCTCCTGGCACAGGCCGCAGCCCGCGCTGAAGACTTCTACTTGTCGTTTCGCCATGACGTTCTCCTTCTCTTACGTTGTGATGCAGGCTGGACACGCCGGAATGGCGCGCCTTGGCCAGGTGTTCCAAATCGAAGCCGCGACCAGTAGCCCAAGCCCCGCGTACATCGCGGGGTTGCTTTCGAAGCCGAACTTGCCCGCGAGAACGATCGCGGATGCGCCCAGGCCGCCGAAGAACGGCCCAAAGCCCCTGCGCCGGCTGGCTCGAAAGCCGAGCGCCCCGACGGCGATGAGCAAGAACGCCGCGGTGAGCGGGAAGAGCCATCGGACGTCCAGCAAGAACCCGAGCCCGAGCGACGTGAGCACGCCCGCATAGGCCGGCCAGCACGCGGGGCACGCGATCTTCGGCAGGAAGGCGAGCCCAATGCCGGGCAGCGTCGCGAGGCTCGATCGCCAGCCGACGCGGCTCCTCGAGGAGGTGGCCGCCTGCTCCATCTCAGCCAGCGCCAGCGCCGCCGCGATCTGCTCCGCAGCGGGCGCGTGAGCCGAGCCCGCGACACCTTCGTAGATTCTGCAGCAAGTCTCCGCGGACGGGGGGAGAAGAGCGACGTCGCGACCGTCGACGAGGATGGTCGGCGATCCGTAGCCGCGCGTGTGCGCGGGAGCCCCTGGATCGCCGATGTGGTGCTCGGACCACTTGGGCTTTGTTCCGGCGCGGGCGAACGCGAGCAGCAGGTTCGCGCGGGCCAGCGAGACGTTCGGGCAGTCGGAGGAGTAAACGAGGTCAACGGTTTCCTTGTCCGTCATCCTGCTCGTCGAGCGCATCGTGGTTCGGGCACACGCTGGTCGGTCC
>CAYSKR010000176.1:0-6240 GCA_964431675.1 uncultured Myxococcales bacterium | reverse complement strand
TCGGTCGGCGCGACCACGGTGCCGACCGGCAGCGCCGATCCCACCGGGGAAAACGCCAACGACCCCAGGCCGAGCGGCGCAAAAAGCAACCGTTGCGCAAGCACGTCAAGCCGTGCGCCAAGCAGGCGCTCAAGCACGTCTCCAAGGATGATGAACCCAAGATCGCTGTACAGCGTGTACACACCCGGCGCGTAGCCCAGTGGTGTTTCATTGGCGCGCCGAACGATGTTTTCTCTCGCTCCGGGCGCCGGGATTCCGCCCGCGCCAAGGATTCCGGCGTACATCTGGAGGTGCGCCGGTAGCCCGGATGCGTGCCGCAGAAGGTGTCGCACCGTCACCGCGTCTTTCCCGTCGCCCGACCAGAGCGGCGCGTGCCGCGCCAAGGCATCGTCGATGCGCAGCAGCCCACGCTCGACCGCGTGCATTGCCAGCAAGCTCGTGACCAAAGCCTTGGTCAGGGATGCCAGATCGTAGACAGTGTCGACGGTGGCGGGTTCGAGGCCAGGCTGCGTTTGCCGCGCCCCGAATGCCTCGACGAACGCCTCGCGCCCGTGGCTGTCCACCGACACGACCAGGCCCGGCACGACGCCATCCGCCACGGCCGCCGCCGCCGTTGCACGAAGAAGGTTGAAGTTCGCCGCCATCTCGGCAAGGCTAGCAGGTTCCGTTGGCGGAAAAGCGTGGTCGCGCGATCCGGCTTGTCGGAAGCGCCCGCGACAACCGCTGCGAAAAATCGCGATGAATCTCGGGCATTACGAGCTGGTTTCACGCATTAGCGTCGGCGGCATGGCCGAGATCTTCCGCGGGCGCGCCATCGGCGCGGAGGGATTCGAGAAGCCGGTGGTGGTCAAGCGCATCCTGCCCGAGTTCGCCAGCGACCAGCGTTTCGTCGATCTGCTGGTGGCCGAGGCGCGCGTGCATGCGTCGCTGTCGCACCGGAACATCGTTCAGATCCAGGATCTGGGCGTGTCCGACGAGGGCGAGACCTTCGTCGTTTTCGAACTGGTCGAAGGGCGCGACCTGGGCGGGCTGCTGGCGGCGCTGGTCCGGGCAGCGGGATCGCGCGGTCTGCCGAACCGATTGTCCGACGCGGTTGCCCTGTACGTGGCGGCCGAACTGGCCGAAGGCGTACACTGCGCGCACGGGTTGCTTGGCCCCAACGGACAACCTGTTGGCCTCGTGCATCGCGACATCTCGCCCACCAACGTCCTGGTGTCGTATGCGGGCGAGGTCAAGCTCGCCGACTTCGGTCTGGCGAAGCGGCGCACCGATCCGTCGGTGGTGGTGTCCTTGAAGGGCAAGCTCGGCTACATGTCCCCCGAGCAAGCCCGGCGCGAGCCGCTTGACCGGCGCAGCGATATCTTTGCCCTGGGCGCGGTGCTGTTTGAGATGCTGTGCGGCCGTCCGCTGCGCGACATTGAGGACGCTGCGAGGGGTTGGCAGGAAATTGCGGAAGGACGCATCGGGTCGCCCAAGACGTTCCGCCCCGATCTTGCGCCCGTGCTGGTTGATTTGCTCGGCAGCGCGCTATCCGCGGATCCGGCCGGGCGCTTCGCCGAAGCATCGTTGTTTGCGGCGGCGTGCCGCAAGGCGCTTGACCAGGTACCGCGTGCCCGCAGCAGCGAGGCGGCCGAGCTGGCGAAAGTTCTGACCACGCTATTGCCGCCAGGAAGTTCGGCACCGCAGCATGAGCCATCGAAGCTGTTGCGTTTGAAGTCGCAGTTCGTGCCGCAGGTCGGCAGCCCGCGCCCGCTGGTCGCGCCGCCACCGTTGCCGCCCGACGCCGCCGTGCGACAGCGCACGCCGCCGCGCGCGGTGCCGACGGTGGTGCCCGCGCCCTTTCCCTCGAAGATCGCGCCGCCGCAAACGCCGGAGCAGTCTTCACGGCCCTGGGTCTGGATCGCCGCGGTGCTCGTGGGCGTGGCCATGTCGGCGGGGGTGGTGCAGGTGGCGGTTGCGCCGCTGTCGCTGTTGCATGTGTGGGCGCGGCCAGCGCGCTTTCACTTCGCGTCCGATCCCCCGGGGGCTGAGATCCTGGTCGACGGTGAAAAACTGCCCGAACGAACGCCCACGTCGACCGATGTCAAACGCGATCGCCAAGGCCACGTGGTTGAGTTTCGCCGGGATGGCTTTGCGACCGAACGGGAACTCGTGCGTTACGATCGTAGCCGAGAGCTCGCGGTGCGGGTGAGGCTCGTGCCGCGGCCCCGTCCTTCGTTCGAGCCGCTGCGCTAAATCGCCAGGCTTGCGCCGAGGAGCAAGGCGACCGAATCGGTGTGTCGGCCCTTCCACGCGGTCAAGACTGGGATCTGCACCGTTGCGCGCCATGTGAAGTCAGTCCACGGACCCCACAGCACGGTGGGAGACAGGTACAGCGCGGCACCGCCCGAGTTTACGTCGTGAACCGCGCCAAGCGTGTTGGCTTCGCTGATGCGTCCGTCGAAAGAAAGCGCCACCGTGAGGTTTTGGGTCGCGGCGAATTGCGGTGCCAGCGTGGTGAGGACGCCGCGCCCGGCCCGCACTTCCATGTGTCCTTCCGTTGGCCACAGCGCGATGACGCTGGAAAACAGCGAAAATTTTCCGGGCTTGTAGCGGTACGATACGCCGAGGCTGGGATCCCAGGAACCGGTGCCGGATTGCACGTCGAGGCTGATGAGATTTCCTGCCGGCGTGGTGGCCAGTGGGCCGGTCGGTGCCTTGATGCCGACGATGATCGACGCGAGGTGCACGGGCGCAAAGACGCCGCTGCGCAGGACGCGAACTCGAACGTCAACCGCCGCATCCCCGATGCCAAGAAGGGCGGTGCCATCCGCGGCGGCGACTTCCAACCGATGGTAAACCAGCGGAAGGTAGGCGCTGGCGGTGATGCGATCATTCGGCGTGAACGCAGCACCCAGGGTCAGGCGACTCTCGCTCACCGATTCGAGGTCGATGCCTGCCGAGCCGGTTTCGTGTTTGTAGGTTCTCGATTCGGCCGACAGGCGCAACGTTCCGCTGGCCGGCGCATCGGCACCGACAAGCGTCAGGCTGGGATCGCCGCAGCCGCAGGCAGCGCAGGCGCGCCCCGCGCGCGGGGCCAGCACCGCAACCAGAACAATACACGTGGCGAATAGCAGCGGGCGCACGGAGTAGCCCGGTATCTAGCCTCCGGCAGGGCGCTTGGCCAGCTTGCGCAGATCGGGCGGAACCAGGAGTGATCCAAAGAACTCCGAGAAGAGCGGCGTTATGGTGGCGCACCCCCCCTGGAAATATTCCGGGCTTCCAGGTAGTTGTAGTGTCCGCATCCCATGGAAGTTCGCGCGATCAACGAGCTGGTTCAGCAACAGTCGGTTTTTATCGAGAAACTCAGCGCCGAAATCGGCAAGGTCATCGTCGGTCAGAAGGCGATGGTGGATCGCATCCTCATCGGCCTGCTGGCGGGTGGCCACGTCCTGATTGAAGGCGTCCCGGGCCTGGCCAAGACCACCACGGTCAAGACGCTGGCCGACGCGCTGGCGATGAAGTTCCAGCGCATCCAGTTCACGCCTGACTTGTTGCCGGCCGACATCGTCGGCACCGTCATCTACAACCAGGCCAAGGGCGAGTTCCTGTCGAAGAAGGGGCCCATCTTCGCCAACCTGGTGCTGGCGGATGAAATCAACCGCGCGCCCGCCAAGGTGCAGTCGGCGTTGCTTGAAGCGATGCAGGAACACCAGGTGACCATCGGCGACACGACGCACAAGCTGCCGCAGCCGTTTCTGGTCATGGCGACGCAGAACCCGATCGAGCAGGAAGGCACCTACGCGTTGCCCGAGGCGCAGCTTGATCGCTTCATGCTGATGATCAAGGTGGGCTACCCGGCCAAGGAGGACGAGCGCGCCATCATGGAGCGCGCCACCGCCACCGTGACCGCCAAGGTCGAACCGGTGGCCACGCCCGAACACATCGCCGACGCGCGCAAGGTGCTCGGCGAAATCTACGTTGACGACAAGATCAAGGACTACATCGTCAACCTGGTACACGCCACGCGCGAACCCAAGGCGTACGGCCTGTCGGAGCTGGCGGACTTCATCCAGTTTGGTGCCAGCCCGCGGGCCTCGATTTACCTGAACATGGCCGCGCGCGCGCACGCGTTCTTGCGCCATCGCGGCTACGTCACCCCCGAGGACATCAAGACCATCGGGGTCGACGTGCTGCGCCACCGAGTGATCCTGACTTACGAGGCGGAGGCCGAAGAAATGACCTCCGAACAGGTCGTGCGCAAGGTCTTCGAGAAAATCGAAGTTCCCTAGGCGCAAGGCCCCGACCGAGGCCGCAGCGACGATGCTGACCCGCGAGCTGCTCAAGAAGATCCGCAACATCGAGCTCGTCACCGAGCGCCTGGTGCGTGATCGCATGGCCGGGCAATACCATTCGGTGTTCAAGGGCAGCGGCATCGCATTCTCGGAGGTGCGCGCGTACATGCCGGGCGACGACATCCGGCTGGTCGACTGGAACGTGTCGGCGCGCATGAACGAGGTGTACGTCAAGCTGTTCACCGAGGAGCGCGAGATGACCGTGCTCCTGCTTTGCGACATGTCGGCGTCGGGGCGCTTCGGCTCGCGCGACCGGGAAAAGCGGGAGCTCGCGGCCGAGCTGGCGGCGGTGCTGGCGTTTTCGGCGATTCGCAACAACGACCGCGTCGGGCTGATCATTTTTACCGACGAGGTCGAGCGTTTCGTGCCGCCCAAGAAGGGCAAGAAGCACGTGCTGCGCGTGGTCAGTGAGATCCTGTCGTTCGTGCCGCGCTCGCCGCGCACGCGCATTGCCGCCGGGCTGGATTTTCTGGGGCGCATCGCCCGGCGCCGCGCGGTGGCTTTTCTGGTGTCGGATTTTCTGGACGATCCGGGGGCGTACGAGCGCTCGCTGCGCATCGCCGCGCGTCGGCACGATCTGGTTCCGGTGTCGATCACCGATCCTCTGGAAATGGCGCTGCCGGACGTCGGTCTGCTGGAGCTGTCGGATCCCGAAACCGGCGAGCGCGTCGTGTTCGACACGTCGGGTCCCGAGGCGCGCGCCTTCGCCCTTGAGAGTCAGCGCGCACGAACGACACGCGATTCGCTGTTCAAACGCTTATCCCTCGAAGCGATTGCGCTCGACACCGACCGGCCCTACCTCCCGGCCCTGACCAGTTTCTTCGAAGCGCGGGCCCGGAGGCTGCGGCATTGATCCCGCTCCTCGCGTTGACCGCGGCGCTCGCGGTCGCGGATGCCGGGATCGATCCGGGCGCGCCGACGCTGACGGTGCGCCTGGACAAGAACCAGGGCCAGGTGGGAGACGTGTTCACGCTGACCGTCACCGCGGCAGGTCCGCGCACGACGCCGGTGAACCTGCCTGCCACGCTGGATCTTGCGCCGTTTGCCATCCTGAACCGCAGCGAAAACGAGAAAGACCCCGGTGGCGGGCGCATGGTCCGCGAGTTCGTGCTTTCCGTTGCTGCTTATGAGCCGGGCGATCTGGTCATTCCGGCGGTCGAGGTCACGTACCTCGGCAAGGGCGGGGCCGTGTGCACCGCGCGCACGGAGCCCGTGCCGGTGAAGCTCACGAGCCTCATCGCCAACGAGCCCGAGCCCGGACTGAAGGAGAACGCGCCGCCGGTTCGAGTGATGCAGGACAACTGGCTTCCGGTCTACATCGCCGGGGGCCTTGCCGCCGTGGCGCTGGGCGCTGGGTTGGCGTTGTTTCTGCGTCGGCGTTTGCGGGCCCGCCTGGCGTTGCGGCCCGAACCGCCGCCGCGACCGCCGCACGAGATCGCGCTCGAAAAGCTTGATCGCCTGGGGGTCGGCGGCATCGCCGAGGACGCGGATCTGAGGACGTTCTATTTCGCGCTGTCCGAGATCATCCGCGAGTACCTGGGCGACCGCTTTTTGTTCGACAGCCTGGAGATGACGACGGAGGAACTGGTCGTGGAGTTGCGCCGCCGATCACCGCGCGCCCTGGTGTTGGGCGAGGTCGAGGGCTGGCTGTCCGCGTGCGATCTGGTGAAATTCGCCAAGGTAGCCCCGACGACCAGCGAGGCGCGTGGCGCGCTTGAAACCGCGATTCGCATCGCTTCATCGACTCGTCCCCGCGCCGTGGTGCCATCCCCCGAAGATCCACCCGCGCCCACGTCGGAGGCGGCGCGTGGCTGAAGCGGTGCCCCCCAAACAGGTGCCCCCACCGCAGCGGGCGACGGTTCCCTACGGCCTGCTTGCGGCGGTGTTTCTGCCGGTGGCGGCGGCG
>CAYSKR010000175.1:0-7628 GCA_964431675.1 uncultured Myxococcales bacterium | reverse complement strand
CCGGCATACAGACACGCTCTAACTAATTGGGCCTCGGTGGGCGCGCTGAACCGCCACGGTGTTAGGGGCGGGTCAGCGCCGAGTGCGTGAGTTGCCCGCTGCGGCTTATCTGGGCCCGCGGTGCAGAACCGTCCCGTTGGCCCCGCGGGCCCAGACGTCGTCTGGCCCCCTACCCCAGATACTAACGAGGCCGTACGGGGTCTTGGTAGACAAAGACCAAGAACTCCCGTTCCAGTGCAGTATCACCCCCCCTGCAGAGCCCCACCCAACGGCCCAAACATCGTTCGGCCCACTGCCCCAGACGTCAGTGAGAGACGTATCAGTGAGACCGGAGTATGGGCTTGCGACATAGGACCAAGCACTCCCGTTCCAATGCATAATGACCGCACTAGCACTGTGCTTGTACGCGCCCGGACCATAACGCCCTGTCCCATATGAGCAGACCCAATTATAGCCGACGGTCCATACGTCGTTTGGCCCGCTACCCCAGATGGCTTTGAGCAGGGCAGTCGTTCCGCACTGGCCGCTGCTGGACCCTGGCTGGCCGGCGATGAGCCCTACGTTTTCAAAGGACCAACTGTTTCCATTCCATCGCTGGATTGGCCTATCACCACTACCATACAGATAGCCGACTGATCCTTCGCCGACAGCCCATCCGTCGTTTGGCCCACTGCCCCACACGCCACGGACACGGTAGTCACCAAACTTACCCCTAAGAGGGCTGATCGGTGCCGACCACGGAACATCCTTGGGATAGGGCGGATCATTAGTCTGCAAGCACCACCGATCAGAATAACAGATTGTCCCGCCCGCGCCCCCCGCGCCGCCCCTCCCACCCGCGGCACCGCCACCCCCGCTGCCGCCTGCAGTGCTCCCAGCAAGCCCACCCGTACCACCCTTACCCCCGCCACCCGTACCGCCCGCGCCCCCCGTACCTCCGACGCTGCCACCCGTTTCTTTTGTGCCGCCGTCTGGTCGCTGCCGATCCACGCCGCTATCAACTCCCGTTTCTTCTGTGCCGCCGTCTGGTCGCTGCCGATCCACGCCGCTATCAACTGGCGTACCGGGTCGACACACGCCGCCTTGCGCACAGGTCTGGCCGGGCGGACAAGTCGCGCCGTTTCGACACCGCCTGTATCTGCCGGGCTGGAAACTGGTGAAGCCGGAAACCTTGATCCGCAAAGTGCTCGTCCGGGAGTCCACCACGACCGCGGACTCGTCCACCACATAGCTGCTGCCGTCCTGCTCGCGCACCTGGACCACGAGATCATCGATCACGCCGTCGGACGCGGGCCAAAAGGGCAAGGTCATCTCTACGGGCTTCGTGAACTTGATGCCCGGGGATCCCCAGATCATCACCGGGCCGGCCGGATCGAGTGGATCCCCGACGATGTCTTGCACACCGAGTTTCAGCGTGATTCGAGTATCCCGTTCAAGCGCACCGGCCGGAATCATCAGAGACGTGCCCCCGAGGATCTGGCTCTCACTCGCCGACACAGAAATGGTTGCCCCGTCGCTTGCACGCACGTCCACGGCTTTCAGCAGATCCGAGTTGCTCATCACCATCGACGGCGGCGGCGGATTCGAGTTGCTCATCATCATCGGCGGCGACTCGCTGTAACAGGACGTCCATCCGGCCAGCATGGCGATGGCCAGGCACTCCATATTTCTGCCTGCCCGTAGAATTGGGTTCTTCATGGTCTGTTTCCTTTTCGAATGCAGTTTTTTGACATGGTGTGGGCACCCGACGCACCACCTGCCGTCCTCCCCTGCATGTTTTTGGACCCGCAAACCTTCAGATTTTTCGAAGGCGCTGCTGATCTTTGTCGCGTGGCACTACCGCAGTCGGTATTTTCGGTATTATCGACGCCCCTCTGGAGGATCCATGAATCGTTCGACGAAGCGTGTTACCGTGGCGACCTTACTTTTGTTGCCTCTCACCGTCGGAGCCACCACCATGTCAGCCGCAGCACAGCCCGTCGCCAAAACCCAGCCCGCCCCTGCACCGAAGGCGGCACCCTCGGTCGAGGGCATCAGCGAGCGCCGACTCGACAATGGGCTGTTGGTCCTGTTTTACCCGGATCAGTCAAAGCCCACGGTGACGGTCAACCTGACGGTCTTCGTCGGCTCGCGCCACGAAGGCTACGGCGAGACCGGCATGGCGCATTTGCTCGAACACATGCTGTTCAAGGGCACGCCCACCAATCCTGACGTGTGGAAAGCCCTGCAGGACCACGGCGCCAAGTTCAACGGCACGACCTGGCTCGACCGCACCAACTACTTCGAAGAGTTGCCGGCGACGTCGGAAAACCTGGAGTTCGCGGTCAAGCTGGAAGCCGATCGCATGGTCAACAGCACCATCGCCGCCGAAGCCCTGGCCAAGGAATTCTCGGTCGTGCGCAACGAATTCGAGATTGGCGAGAACAACCCGGCTGGCGTGCTCGAAGAGAAGATGATGTCGGTCGCTTACCAATGGCACAATTACGGCAAGTCGACCATTGGCTCGCGCAGCGACATCGAACGCGTGCCGATCGAAAACCTGCGCGCGTTCTACCGAAAGTTCTATCAGCCCGACAACGCCATGGTGGTCGTCGCCGGCAAGTTCGACGAGCAGCGCGCCTGGGCGTTGGTCCAGGAGCACTTCGGCAAGCTGCCGCGGCCGACGCGCAAGCTGGATCAGACCTGGACAGTCGAGCCCGTGCAGGACGGCGAGCGCTCGGTGACCTTGCGGCGCACGGGCGACGTTGCTGTCGTCGCGGTCCTGTACCACGGTGCGGCAGGGCCAGATCCCGACTGGCTTGGCCAGGACGCCATCGCCGACATCCTGACCAACAAGCCCGCCGGTCGATTGTACAAGGCCCTGGTTGAAAAGGGCCTCGCGAGCGAAGTCTACGGCTACGTCTATCCGACCGCAGAGCCGGGTGTGCTGTACGTCGGTGCCAAGGTGCGTCCGGGTGGGTCGCCAGAAAAGGTACGCGCCGTGATGCTCGCGGTGATCGAGGACGTCGCGAAAAGCAAGGTTGGCGCCATCGAGCTGGAACGCTGGCGAACCAAGACGCTCAAGGAATTCGAGCTGGCGCTGACGCAAACGTCGTCGGTCGGCGTGGCGCTGTCCGACTGGGCGGCCATGGGCGACTGGCGACTGTTTTTTCTGACGCGCGACCGCGCCAAGACGATCAAGGCGACCGACGTTCAGGGCACGGCGAAGAAGTTCCTCAAGGAATCCAACCGCACGGTCGGCATGTTCCTTCCCACCAAGGCACCGGATCGCGCGCCGCTCGTGGAAAAGCCCGACGTGGTGGCGGTGATGAAGGAGTTCAAGCCGAGCAGCCAGGTTTCCGAGGGAGAGGTGTTCGTCGCCAGCACCGAAAACATCGAGAAGCGCACGGCGCGCCAAACCCTGTCGGGCGGCCTGAAGCTCGCCCTGCTGCCCAAGAAGAACAAGGGCGGTGCCGTGCGCCTGTTGCTGGTCCTGCGCTTCGGTGACGAGAAGACGCTCAAGGGCCACCTGCCCGCCAGCTCGATGATCCCGCAACTGCTGCTGCGCGGCTCGAAGAGGCGCACGTTTGCGCAGCTCAAGGACGAACTCGACACGCTGCGCGCGGAGGTCCAGATCGGATCAGGCCGCGGCGGACCCGGCAACCCGGGACAGGCCATCGCGCGGGTCATGACGGTGCGCGAGAACCTACCCAAGGTCATTTCGATTCTCGGCGAGGTGCTGCGCGAGCCGGCCTTCGCCAGGGCGGAATTCGAGGCGCTGCGCAAGGAACACCTGGCGCGGCTCGAAGAGCAACTGCAAGACCCGATGGCGAACGGATTCTCGACGCTGTACCAGAAAATCTATCCGTGGCCCAAGGGCGACGTCCGCCACATCGCGGGCGTCAAGGAGTCGATCGAGGAGCTCAAGAACCTGAAGCTCGCCGACCTCGCCAAGATGCACCAGGCGCTGTGGGGCGCCAGTCACGCGCAGCTTGCGGTCGTCGGAGACTTCGACGCCGCGACCATCCAACGGCTTGTCACCAAGGAGCTCGGCACCTGGAGGTCACCTCATCCGTACGGGCGTGTCTCACGGCCATACAAGGAGACAACCGCCTCGGCCGAGATCCTCAACATGCCAGACAAAGAGAACGCGATGGTCGGGGTCGGCCACGCCCTATCGCTGCGCGACGACGAGCCCGACTACCCCGCGGCGATCATGGCGAACTTCATCCTCGGCGGCAGCATGAACTCGCGTCTGATGAATCGCATTCGTCAAAAAGAAGGACTTTCGTATGGCACGTCGTCGAGCTTGCAAGGCCATCCACTCGACAAGAGTGGCATGTTCTTCGCCTACGCGTTTTGCGCGCCCGCCAACGCCGACAAGGCGATGGCCTTGATGCTCGAGGAGATCAACAAGATCCGCGACGAAGGCGTTGGCGACAAGGAACTGACCGAAGCCAAACAGGCCTATGCGCAGAGCTGGCAGAGCCGCCTGGCCGAAGATGACTTCGTCCTCGGCGAGCTCGCGCAGGGCCTGTTCCTCGACCGCACCTTCGCGTACTGGAGCAACCTCAACGCCAAGCTCGACCAGTTGACCACCGCCGACGTGAACGCCGCTGTGCGCAAGTACATCCAGCCGTCCAAGCTCGCCCGCGTCAAAGCAGGCGACTGGAAGGGCAAGTCGTAGCTCGTCGGGGGCGATGACCGGGGCGGGGGACGCCCCCGGGACGCGCTCAGCCCTCGGTGTGCAGACGCGGCAAGCGCACGATGACGTCGCCACCGGTGACCCGCGCCTGACACGATAGCCGCTCGCGCGTGATCTGCGGATCACCTACCAGGTGCATCAGCTCGTGGTCCTGCACCGGCGAAAGGAACTCCTGCCCGGAAGCGACTTTCATGCGGCAGAGGCCGCAGCTTGCATTGGCCTGGCAGGAGCTGGCGATGGGAACCCGGTTGCGGCGTCCCACCTCGAAGACCGATTCGCCATCGGCGCACGGCAGGCGCACCCCGAACGGCTCGAAGGTGATCCACGGCATTGCTAGGTTGCCTCGTCCACGCGGTCAGGCCAGTGGGAAAGACCAACCCGGTTGCCGCCCGGATCCCGCGTGTAGATCGTGTACGCGGTGGCTTGCTCGACCGGATGACCCGATTCGGCCAGGCGCGCGTGCCACGCCCCCCGGGTTTCGGGCTCAATCCGCAGCGCCACCATATCGAGGCCCAACGCGCCGCGCTCCGAAACCGCCGCGCCCGGAGCCCCGAGTTCCAGCGCCAGGAAGGCACCCGCACCAAGATCGAACCAGATCGCACGCTCGCCGCGCCCGTCCGCCGACGGCCAGCGCCGCAACACCGGCAGGCCCAGGGCCGCGCCATAAAAACGCTCGAACGGCGGCAGATCCGTCACCAGCAGAGCGACGTGGTGGACTCCGTGCAGCACAGGGGACTTGGGCGCGAACACGGGCAGACTCTATTCCCACGACCGCTGCAACACCACGTCGTTGCACCACCCACGCGCGCCCACTTGCGCTAACATGCCGACCCATGGCTGAAACGTTCAAGAATTTCATTGGCGGCGAATGGGTCACGGCAACCACCGGAGAGACCTTCAACAACGTCAACCCGGCTGACACACGAGACATCGTCGGCGTCTTCCAGCGCTCCGGCGCCGAGGATGCACGCCGCGCCGTCGAAGCGGCCAAGCAGGCGCAGCCGAAGTGGGCTGCCATCCCCGCGCCGAAACGCGGCGAGATTCTTTTCAAGGCTGCCAACATCCTGGAATCGCGCGCCGACGCGGTCGCCAAGGACATGACGCGCGAAGAAGGCAAGACCTTGCCCGAAGCGAGGGGCGAGGTCGGCCGCGCCGTCAACCTGTTGCGCTACTTCGGCGGTGCCGGTGCGCGCCTGTCGGGCGAGGCGATTCCGTCCGAACGCCCGCGCGTGTTCGTGCATACCATCAAGAAGCCGCTCGGCGTCGTCGGCCTCATCACGCCATGGAATTTTCCCATCGCCATCCCGACCTGGAAAGCGGCCCCGGCGCTCATCGCCGGCAACGCGGTCGTGCTCAAGCCGTCTGACCTCGCGCCGCTGTGTTCGCTGCGTCTATGCGAGGCGCTCGACGAGGCCGGTCTGACCAAGGGCGCGATCAACTTCGTCACTGGCCCAGGATCGAAGGTCGGCAACGAATTGGCCGTCAACCCCACCGTGCGTGCGGTGTCGTTCACCGGCGGAGAAACCACTGGTTCGGCCATCGCGATCGAATGCGCCAAGCGGCGCGCGCGCGTGCAACTTGAGATGGGCGGCAAGAACCCAACCGTCGTTCTGAAAGATGCCGACCTCGCCGAGGCGGTCGAGATCGTCGCCAACGCGGCCTTCTTCTCGACCGGCCAGAAGTGTACGGCCACGTCGCGTGTGATCGTCGAAACGGCGATCTTGAACGAATTCACGAACGCCCTGGTCGAGCGCACCCGCAAGCTGAAGGTCGGCAACGGCCTTGAGGCCGGCATCGACATCGGCCCTTCGATTGACGAGGGACAACTGAACACGGTGATCGAGTACGCCGACATCGGCAAGAAAGAAGGCGCGAAGCTCCTGTGCGGTGGAACGCGCCTGAAGGACGGTGCGCTCGCGCACGGCTTCTTTTCGGCACCCGCCATCTTGACCGACGTGCGACCCGAGATGCGCGTGGCGCAAGAAGAGATATTTGGCCCGGTGGCCACCATCTTGCCCGCGCAGGACTTCGACGACGCGGTCGCGATCGCCAACAACATCCGCTTCGGCCTCTCGGCGGCGGTGTGTACGCGCAGCATCACCTCGGCGTTCGAGTTCATCAACCGCATCGAGGCTGGCCTCGTGATGGTGAACCTGCCGTCGGCGGGCGTCGAGTATCAGATCCCGTTCGGTGGCTGCAAGGCGTCGTCCCTCGGCATGCGCGAGCAGGGATCGGTGGCGATCGATTTCTACACCGAGATGAAAACGGTGTACCTCAAGTACTGAAGAGCTGCCCGGCTAACACCATGTTTCGATATGGTTATTGATGGTATCATTTACCATATGGCGACCACGCAGAAGACGCGCAAGGTAACGGCGAATCTGCCGGCCGACGTGCTCGACCGGGCGCTGGCCGTCACGGGCAAGGGCTTGACTCCAACGATCGTCCTCGGGCTTTTGGAACTTGAACGGCAGGGTCATCGATCAGCCCTGCGGGCGCTGCGCGGGCGGATCCGGTTCGACCTCGATCTTGGAACGACGCGCAAGTGATTCTGATCGACACGTCAGCCTGGGTTGCCTTCTTTCGCGGCGGCAAGACTGCGGCTGCTGATCACGTTGACGAGGCGCTCGCGGATGGAACGGTGGCCCTGTGCGGCCCGGTGGTCACGGAACTCCGGCGCGGCGTCCGATCCCGCGCCGAGCGCGCGAAGTTGTTGCTTCACCTCGGAGGTTGCACGTTGCTCGATGAACCAGCGCGCCTGTGGGACGAAGCGGGCGAACTCGGATTTCTACTCGGGCGTCGGGGCGTTTCGGTCAAGACACTGGATCTTCTCATCGCCACCTACGCGCTCGCCCATGAAGTACCGCTCTTGACCACCGACGCGGACTTCACGCTGATGCGGCGGGCAGGAATCCCACTGAACCTGGCGTAGCCGCACGGCTCA
>CAYSKR010000174.1:0-12925 GCA_964431675.1 uncultured Myxococcales bacterium | reverse complement strand
AGCAAACGTACAGGTCGAGAATCTGGCGAATCGCGACGTTGAGCGACCGGATGCCACCGCCCACCGGCGTCGTCAGCGGCCCCTTGATGCCCACGAGGTAGGTCTTGAACGCCTCGATGGTCTCGTCGGGCAACCACGTGTCGAACTGCGTCTTGGCCTTTTCGCCGGCGTAAACTTCGGCCCAGGCGATTTTCTTTTTGCCGCCGAATTCCTTTTCCACCGCTGCGTCGAGCACGCGCACCGAGCTGCGCCAGATGTCGGCACCCGTGCCGTCACCCTCGATGAACGGGATGATGGGGCGATCCGGAACCTCCAGGGCACCGGACGGGGTCATGCGAATGGGCTGGCCCCCTGCGGGGATGACGGGCTTGGGTGATGCCATGCCCGGGTTTTACCGGATCTTCGTCCCGGAGGGAACGTCGCGATCGAGGGCGATGGGCCAGGCCGCGACGGCCCCGAGCTTCGGGGCGATAGCGAGGGGCGAGGGTCAAGGTATGATTCGCGTGTCAGATCGGCACAGCGAAATTGTGGACCTTTCAACTTGCCGGTGTGACCGGCGCACGGAGCAACCATGGCCCTCATTGACCGGTACCTCGACGCCCTGGTGAAGTACCAGGGCGAGTCCCTCGTCTTCGCCACCAACGCCAACATCGAGCTTTTCGTGGGGGGACAGCCGCGGGCGATCACGACCAAGCCGACCTCCGAAGATCAAATCCTGCAGCTGCTGAACAATGCCCTCGGCGCTGGATTCATGCCGGGGGTTGGCCGCAAGCGGAGCTACCCCTACCAGTGCGCCACCGGCGCGTTCTCGATCGAGGTGGACGACAGCATGGGCGATGTCCAGGTGCGCGTCCGGCTCGTCGGTGCGACGCAGGGGGGCGGCGCTCAGACACCAGGCGCTCCCGCCGCCTCCGTGCCCTCGGGTCCGGCCACAACGCCGCCTTGCGCGCGGCAACTTGCTCCGCCCTCGTCTCCATCGATTGCGTCAGCCCCTGCGTCCGCGCTGTCGGCCGGCGTTTCGGCGGGCGCGGCCGGTGTGCCCAGCCACATGGACGAATTGTTCGGTCAGATGCTGGACCTCAAAGCGTCCGATCTGCACCTCAAGTCCAACACTCCCCCCGTGCTTCGCGTCGACGGCAACATCGTTCCGATCGCAGGGCGGCCGCCGCTGTCCAGCGACGTCCTCGAACGCCTCATCCGCGACATCATGCCAGAGCGCAACCGCGCGGAGTTCGCCGAGACCAACGACACCGATTTTGCGTACGAGCTTTCGCGGGCGCGCATGCGTTGCAACGCATTTCGCGATCTTAACGGCGTCGGCGCGGTTTTCAGGCAGATCCCGTCGAAGATCGTGAGCGCCCTTGAATTGGGCCTGCCCAAGGTGGTCCTGGACCTATGCACGTATGACAAGGGACTGGTCGTGGTGACGGGACCCACGGGCAGCGGAAAGTCCACCACGCTGGCCGCGATGATCGACTGGATCAACGTCAACCGCGACGATCACATCATCACCATCGAGGATCCGATCGAGTTCGTGCATCAGGACAAGAAGTGCCTCATCAATCAACGCGAGGTCAGCACGCACACCAAGAGCTTCAAGGCCGCCTTGCGCGCGGCGCTGCGCGAAGATCCCGACATCGTGCTCGTCGGTGAGATGCGCGATCTTGAAACCGTCGCCATCGCAATTGAAACCGCGGAAACCGGCCACTTGGTGTTCGGAACGCTGCACACCAACACGGCACCGTCGACGATCGACCGTCTGATTGACCAGTTCCCCGCCGACCGGCAGGATCAGATCCGCGTCATGCTCGCCGAATCCCTCAAGGGCGTGGTGGCCCAGACGCTGCTGAAGAAGAAAGGGGGAGGACGAGTCGCAGCGCTCGAGATTCTCCTGGTCACTCCGGCGGTGGCGAACCTGATTCGCGAGGGCAAGACGTTCCAGATCCCCTCGCTCATGCAAACCGGTCGCAACCTTGGGATGCAGATGCTCAATGACGCGCTGATCGACCTGGTCAAAAAAGACATCGTCGAGGCGGAGGAAGCCTACGCCCGCGCGCCGCACAAAAAAGAATTCGGCCTCATGTTGACCCGCGCAGGTTTCTCGGGCGGCTGGAACACTGAACCACAGAGCTGATTGTTTTTCGCCACAACGTGGGCGAGGTCGATGAACTCACCAGCGGTTGGGATTGAAACGCACAACCCTGGTCGAAAAACTCCGTCGCAGAAGTGCGGCATGCCCCCCGATGTAACCGTTGAACACACGCTATCTCCTGTCATCAAATTGACGACGTCAGGCCTGCAAAGTCGTCAACTGATTGACGATGCTTCGCGGCTCGACGCTCTTGACCGCACCGCGCTGCGGGATTCGGGGGACGGAGCCTCTGGCACGACAAGTGCTGTGTTGTTGGGGTATGCCCCTCGTCAAGCGTAGACCGCCCACCGCCAGGCGTGCCAGGGCGCTTTCTCCCAAGGCCCTGGTCAAGCGCAGGCGCGACTACGCCGCAAAATTCTTCCCCTACATCGAAAAAGTTGCGCGCCGACTGGCGCGGCGTTTGCCGGCCCACGTCGAACTCGACGACCTTGTGTCCTCGGGCGTCATCGGCCTAATGGAAGCCGCGGAGCGCTATGATCCACGCCGCGCGGACCGCTTCGAGGCCTTTGCCGAGTTCCGCATCCGGGGCGCGATGCTCGATGATTTGCGCTCACGCGACACGCTTTCGCGCGACATGCGCCGCTTGTCGAACGAATTGCGCAACGCCACCAGGAAACTCGAATCGCAGCTCGGAAGAGCGCCGGATCACGAGGAACTCGCGCAGACGCTGGGCGTAAACGTCGATGAACTGTACGCGCGGCAGCAGAAGCTGACCGGGTCATCCGTGGTGGGCATCGACGACGCCGGCCCTGACTTCCTCGAGCGGACCAGCGACGAGAACGCAGTCGATCCGTTCGAAGCAACGTCCCATCGCGAAGCCGTTGGGCACCTGGTCGCGGGCATCGACGATCTGCCGGAGAAAATGCGGCAAGTGCTGTCCCTATACTACTGCGAAAGCCTGAATCTGAAGGAGATCGGCGAGGTTCTTGGCGTGACCGAGTCGCGCGTCTGCCAGATCCATGGAGAGGCGACCCGCCGCCTGCGCGAGGCCCTCGGGGGCCTCAAGGACGACGGGCTCGCTGCCTAATCGGACGAAAAAGTCGCCTCACCCAAGACCCAACCCACCGTCATTTTCCTGACGATGCGCTGCAAGCAAGCGAAATCGTTGGTGAAAAAAATTGTTCGGCGGCCTCTAAAGCTTTGGCTGCGACCGGGCGATGAGGTAGGCATGACGATGACAGGTAAGCTTCCTACCAGGAAAAACCCACACGCAGCCGCTTCGGCCAGGTTTCTCGCGACCCACTCGGGCGCGCAGATCGCTCACCAGTCCCAGCTGAGCGATCTCCGGCGCCTTCTCGCCGACGGCGAGTATCAAGTTGATTCGCAGAAACTCGCCCGACAAATCCTGGCACGCGCGCTCGGCCGCTGACGAGCTCCGCCCGCCACGGTGCCGCCCTTGTATTCGCGTGGCTGCAAATCAGGCACGGCCAACTCAGTTGCAAGCGATCTTCACGCGCCAGGGAACGGTCCGAAACGCGTTCGTGCCGTCGCCCACCTCACCCGAGGCGTTGTTTCCCCAGCACCACATGACGCCGTCGTTCGTTGTCGCGCAGATGTGGCGGTATCGCGTCGATACCTGCACGACGTTCTTGCCCAGGCTCTGCACCATGCTGGGCGTTCGCGTGACGTTGCCCCATGGGCCCCAGCACCACAGGCTGCCGTCGGTCTTGAGCGCGCACGCGTTGCGCTTGCCGATGGTGATGAACACGACCTCGCTCAGGCCGTCGAGTTTCACTGGCAGGCCGCCGGGCGACGGTCCCATCACACTGCCCGCCACGGCGATCAGACCGGTGCTGCTACCCTGGTTGCCTGGGTGGGAGCCGACGGTTCCCCACCAACACCACACCGTGCCGTCCTTCTTCAGCGCGCAGGCACCGGCATTTTCCATCGAGACCTGCACCACCTCGTTACCGAGCGCCGTGACCTCTTGCGGCCTAGTTTCGTAGGGCGAATTCTTTCCGATCCCCAGCCAGCCGTCGACGTTGATGCCCCAGCACCAGACGGTGCCGGTCTTCTTCAACGCGCACGTGTATGAGTGGCCGGTGGTGACTTGCACCACCTCGTCCAGAACCTGCGTGGGCGCGGGAACGCCTCCTGAAGACGTGGTCTGTGTTCCGTTCCCAACTTGGCCGTAGTCGTTGACGCCCCAACACCACAGCGTGCCGTTCGGTCGCAGCAAGCACTTGTGGCCCCAACCGGCGGCGAACTGGGCGATGGGGCCGTTGTCCAGGCGGCGCGGGTTCCCGCCCCACGCCCACAACGAGCCATCTTTCTTGATCGCGTAGCTCGCATAATAGCCGGCAACGATGTCGGCCACGTCGCTGATGCCGGGTATGGCGACGGGACTGAGCGTGGAAGCGCCACCCGCCGGCCCGCACTCGCCGCCATCGCCGCGGCCCCAGCAGAAGACGTTGCCGTCGGTCTTGACCGCGCAGGTGTGGTAGCGCCCCACGGATACTTTGCACTTGGCAACAAGCGGTGGGATCACAATCATGCCACCCGAACCAGCTACTCCGCCCTGCGCGCTCCCCCCGGCACCAGGGATCCCACCGGAGCCTGTTGCTCCGGCGACGGCAGTGCCGCCCGTACCCGCAGGGCGCCCACCCGCTCCGCCGTTGCCCGGCGTACCCGCCCCGCCAGACGTTCCTCCGGCAATCGCACTGCCGCCCGAGCCGGGCGTGCCACCATTTCCGGCGGCTGAGCTTCCACCGCCGGACGTGTCAGATCCGGGCAGGCCATCAACGGTGGGGCCGCAGCCTGCGCCAACGAGAAACGACGCATAGAGCACAGTGCATGCACACACTCGCATCAGAACCTCCTGGGCAAAAACAACGTAAGCATAGGTCAAGTGGCCTTTGTCCGGTAAACCTTCTGCAGCCTACCCTGAAGACGGTCGTTCAGGCGCTTTTCGCGGCCCGGTACCGCTGCAAGATCTCGGCGACGCGATCGAGTGGCAACGCGGGCGCAAGGTGATCGGACTGCCCTCGCATTGCGTCGGCCATGCACAATGAGTTGACGATGGCCTCCTCGGTGCATTCGACGACGGCCTCGTAAAGGCCGTCGCACGCTGGATCCAGGAGCACTTCAAGGTGCGTGGTCATGCCGCTGGTGGCGCGCGGCACCTTGTTGGCGGTCGAAAATCCGACGACGATCTCGCCCGACGCGTGCGCCGCAAACGATCCGACTCGTCCGATGCCCAGCGCGGCGCGCTTGCACAGGCGGGTGATCTGTGACGACAACAGTGGCGCATCGGTGGCCACCACGGTGATGATGGAACCGGCGGGGCCAGGGCGCCGCGACGCCGCGTCGGTGAAATCGGGTTCGAGCAATTCCCCCACGGGCGCGCCATGGATGCGCAGCGATCGCATGAGGCCGAAGTTCGACTGCACGAGGACGCCGAGGGTGTAGTGGCCGCGCTCGGCGGGAACCTGGCGGGAACTCGTCCCGATGCCAGCCTTGAAATCGCAGGTGATGAGGCCAGTGCCCGCCCCAACCGATCCCTCGGCGACGGGACCGCCGCTCGCTTGTTCGATGGCGCGGTACACGTGCTCGGATCGCACGTGGCGACCGACCGAATCGTTCAGCCACGAATCGTCGCACTCGCCCACGAGTGGAATGATCACGTCCTCGGTGTTGCCGATACCGGGAAAACGGCGGGTCATCCACTTGACGATCGCATCGGAAACCTTGCCGACCGACATCGTGTTGGTCAGGAGTATCGGCGTTTCCAGCAGGCCCCATTCGACCACCTGGGTCAGCCCGGAAACTTCACCCGCGCCGTTGAGGACAAACGCGCCGGCGACCACGCGCTCGGTGAAGACGGGATCCGGCGGCAAGATGGCGGTGACGCCGGTGCGCACGGGGCCCTTGCCAATCTGTAGCTTGCCCTCGCCCGCCATGATCGTGCTGTGGCCAACGCGCACGCCGACCACGTCGGTGATCGCGTTTTCCGCGCCGACAGGAAATCGCCCGATCGAGAAACCCAGTTGCCGCAGGCGCTTGCGCATGGAGTCGTGGGGCCGCGCGCGCTCAGACGTTCGTCGTCACGCCGGGGGAGGTCTTCTCGGCGTTCGGGTCGCGTCCGTCGCCGTTGGCGCTTGCGCCATTCTGCTTCTCGTCGGAGCCGCGCCCCTCGCCGCGCCCCTCGCCCCGCGCCTCGGCACGTTTCTTCTCGCGCAGGCGCTTGAGGCCACCGGCGAGGATTTCGCCGATGAGTGAGCGGTAATCGAGGTTCGCCGCGCTGCCGATCAAGCACAGGTCCGAATAATTCGGCGTCAGCCCCGGCAACGGATTGACCTCGAGGACGAATATTTCACCCTTGGCGCTCATGCGCAGGTCGACGCGCGCGACGTCGCGGCAATCGAGCGCGGCGAACGTCTCGCGGCAGACTTTTTCGACCGCCTTCAGATCGGCGGGCAAAAGCTTGGCCGGACATTCATAGCGGACGTGTTTTTCCCACTCCTGCTTGATCTGATAGTCGTAAACGGGCCGTTCGATCGTCGAGTCCTTGAACAGGATCTCCATCGGCGGAAACACCCGCGGCCGCTTGTCGCCGAGAAGGCCGACGGTGAACTCACGGCCGGCAATGTAATCCTCGACCAGCGCCGGTTGCCGATAGCGATCAATGAGATCGCGCACCACCGCGCGCAGGGCGTCCTCGTCGTCCACCACCGACACCTGCGCGCTGACGCCCTTGGATGAACCTTCCTGGTTCGGCTTGACGATGAGGGGAAAGCGCAGCTTGGGCGACAGGCGCTCGCGCCCCGTCTCCATCAACTGAAACTCGGGTGTCGCGATGCCGTGCTGCCGCAGGACACGCTTGGACAGAGCCTTGTCGAGCGCGACCGACAGCGTCGTCGCGTCCGAGCCGGTGTACGGGATGCCCATCAATTCGCACAGCGCCGGCACGACCGCCTCACGGTTCCGTCCGCTGACCCCTTCGGCGATGTTGAACACGAGATCCACAGGGGTTTCCATCAACTGGCGCGGCAACTCGGCCGTCGCTTCAAGCGGCACGACGACGTGACCGTAACTTTCAAGCGCGGCGCGAATCGCCTCGATGGTTTCGGGAGCGTCGTATTCGGCCTCGGCGTCGTTGCCGCCCTTCGATGCCACGCGCTTGACGTTGTACGTGAATCCTATGCGCAACGCCTCCGGCGGGCGGCGGCGGCGGGCGCCGATAGGCACGGTCAGGCCCTGACGGCGCGCCGCGCTCGCGACGACCGCCACGATGGCCGCGCCGTGGTCCATGCCCTCGCGCGCGGCGGCGGCGAACAAGCTGGCGCCGCGTTCGAGCGACGGCAGCGCGTTGACTTCGAGCAAATAGATGCGGCCGTCGTCGCCCAGGCGAAAGTCGATGCGACCAAGATCGCGGATGCCGAGCGCGCGCACCGCCTGCCTCGACAGCGCGCGCAACCGCGCGATCACGTCGCGCGGCAGTTCGGGCGGGCAGCGCACCGCCACGCGGCCTGCGTCGCTGGTCTTGAGCCGGTAGTCGTAAATGTTGAGGCGGCTGCGCGCTCCCGGCTCGATGACGTAGTCGACCGGCAGCAGCACGCCCTCGTCGCCGACGCCTTCAATGAACGGGACGGTCACGTCTGCGCCCGGGACAAATTCCTCGATCAACACGCCCGCCGGGTAACGCCGCAGCGAGCGCGGCAACACGTCCGCGAGGGCCCGTGCGTCGCGCGCCACAGCATCGTCGCCGATGCCCTTCGAAGAGCCCTCGTAGTTCGGCTTGACGATCACCGGAAAAGCGAGGCCGAGCACGGCGGGTTCGCGGCCGCGACGCAGATCCTCGGCGGTACACAGCCGGCCGCGCGGCGTGTCGATGCCCTGCGCGCCGAGGACCAGCTTGGTCAGCCACTTGTCGAGCGTGACCGTGAGAACGTACGCGTCGGATCCGGTGTAAGGAAAACCGAGTTCCTCGAACAGCGCCGGATAGAACGCCTCGCGCGTGCGGCCGCGTCGGCCCTCGGCGGTGTTGAAGATCAGATCCGGAGCGAACGACTCGATGCGCGCCGCAAGGTGCGACGCCGGGCCCGTGACCTCGATCTTTTCGACTTCGTGCCCGGCGACCCGCAGCGCGCCGACAATGTTGTCCACGGTTTCGACGGAGTCGAATTCGGCTTCGTCCTCGCTATCGGTGAGTCGAAGGTTGTGCGTGAAAGCGATCTTCACAGGGCGGGCTCGGTGAGTGCTCAGTTGAACAACAGGAAGGCATGGCGTCAAGCGATCCGACGTTCGCGGTGCGACCGGCCGACGTGGGAGCTGTCATTCGCCGGTCCGATGGCTTTCGCCGCGCGCCCCGGGCCGTGGCTCGAGCTCCCCTGCGGCGCCGATCTGTAGGTTGAGATCGCGCACCAGCAGCGACAACTCGGCGCGGCTTTCCTGGCTGTCGCCGCCCGTGGTTTGTAGGCTCGCAACATTTGCCGCCGCCTCGTTCAGGCGGCTGGCCACGGATATCAGATCGCCGGTCCGTCCCACGATCTGGCGCTCGACCTCTTCAAGGCGTTCAAGGGACTGGGCGGCACGCCGTTTCTTTCCGATGAACGTCTCGGTCTCGTCCACCGTCGCAGCGGCCGCGATGCGCTCGTCCATCGCCTTGATCTGTTCATACAGATCGCGCGCGTCCAGCGTTGCCGCCTCTTTCTGCAAGGCCGCGATGCTCTCGCCGGCGTGCAATGCGCTTTGCAGCAACGTATCGAGATCGGCCAAGGTTTCCCCCGGCACCGCCGGGCTCGCCTCGAGGTCACCGCGGATGTCCATGCCGCGGCCGAGAATCCGGCGCAGGATGCTGCGAATGCGGCCCGAGCCGAGTTTCAGGAACACCGCGCGGGCGCGAACGCCGAGGGGATGCGTCCCCTTGCGGTTGCCGTCCGTGCCCCAGAACACGGCGATGGGTTTGCGGCGCTGCAACAGCCGGACCGCCGCAGGTACGGCTATGGCACCGAGCCATATCGGCGTGCCCATCCAGGGTGCGCGCCCAAGCGCCATCCCAATCGCCGTCGCACTGATCGCCACAGCGAAAGCGCCGATCAGGAAACCGTCCCCCGACAAGAGCACGCGCCGCGCGTGCCCAAGGATCCCATGGTGGCCTACCCGAGTTTCCACACCGGCGCGTAACAACTCTACTTGAATGCGGGCAGCGTCCTCGGCCGAGAGCTCTTGCGCGACCGTCACCGGCAGTCTCCGCAGGCGCTGGTCCAATCGCTTCGTGTCCAGGACGATCGCGCCACCCATGTCCTTGAGGATCTCGATGAGTTCGTGCTTCTGCTCGAAGGTCAGGGGATCGGTCCAACTCTTCCTCCATCCCCATCCCCATCGTTTCGTTGGGCGAATCTCCAACAATCGATTTCCCTTTTCGCCTCCGATGCGGATCGGCTCATTCCCACAATCGAGGCAAACGCTCATGCGCGGCACCATCGGCGCGTCGCACTTCTTGCACCGCTCGCCGAAAGCTTCGCGCGCCACCAGATCGCGGCCGGGAACGGCAGCACTCTCGCCTTGCAGCGCACGCGCCATTTCCGCCGCGGTCTGGAAGCGATCCTCGGGCTCCTTGGCCAGCGCGCGCCGGATCGCCGCGCCGAGCTTCTCGTCAAGCGCGGGAGCCAATGTGCGTGGGTCGGGCACGGGCTCGCTCTCGTGCAAGCGCAACAACGCAGCAGGGCTCGCCGCGCGGTACGGCAATTTTCCGGTCGCGCACTCGAACAGCGTCACGCCCAGGCTGTAGATGTCGGCCCGACCGTCAGCCAGCGGTGACAAGAGCAACTCGGGAGCCATGTATTCCGGCGTGCCCAGGGTCATGGTGTGCGTGGTCAGGCCGACCATGTCGTCGACGCGCGCCAGGCCGAAGTCGGTCAACTTCACCCGGCCGCCGTCGTCAACCAGGATGTTTTGCGGTTTCAAATCCCGATGCACCACGCCATGCGCATGCGCAGCCCCGAGACCGGCCAGCACCTGCCGCGCCACCGACAACACCTGGTCGTTGGGCAACGGCCCGTTGCGCCGCACGATGCGTTTCAGATCCGCGCCGGCGTGATACTCGAGCACCAGCGCGACCGCGTCGTCCGTGGTCAGCAGATCGAAGATCGCGATCACGTTTTCGTGCGCGATGCGGCGCGCGGCGGCGATCTCGCGCCTGAACCGCTGCACCACCATCTCGTCGCTGCGCAGGTGCGGGTGCAGGATCTTGATCGCCACCTGCGTTCCCGTGACGTCGTCGAACGCCAAATAAACGCTCGCCATCCCGCCCTGCCCAAGCTTGCCCTGCACGGCAAATCGCGCCGGCAGGCCGGACGGAACCTCTGGGTCGATCGGAGTAGTTGCCATCACCCGAGCAAGATTCCGCCGCGGCTGCGCAACGCCTCCGCGACTTTTTCGCCCAGCACCTTGAGATCCGCGCTCGGCCGGAGCAGAAACGCTTCGACCCCAAGCTCGAAGGCCGCTTTCACCGAGTCGTACGATGGGTACGCGGTGTACAAGACCGAGGCGCAGTGGGGCAAAAGCCGCTGCGCCTGTTCGATGACCCGCAGCCCCGACATGCCGGGCAGGTTGCGATCCGCCAGCACGACGTCGTAACGCTGCTTCTGCAACAAGGCGACCGCGTCGTCGCCGCTCGCGGCCGTGGCGACCTGGTACGTGCGGCCGAGAAATTCGCCGATGAGGCGACGGCGGGCGACGTCCACCTCGACCACCAGCACGCGCGCCGACTTGCCGTCATCCGCCAGGCTGGGACGCGGAGTCGGCGTGCGTTCAAGACGAGCAAGCTGCTCGTCGCGGCGGGACAGCGCTCGCCGGATGCGAAAGCGCAGATCGTCGACGTCGCGAATCGGCTTCTCAATGTAGTCGTGTACACCAATGTCCAGTGCCTCGACGGCGGAATCGTACGAAGAATAGCCGGTGATGAGCACCACGGCGGGCGCCGGATCGAGCGCCCGGGCGGCGCGCAGGACGTCAAGGCCCGACGCACCCGGCAGATTCTTGTCGGTGAGGACAAGATCAAAGCGGCGCTTCTGCATCAGATCCATGGCTTCCTCGGCGGATGCAGCCGTGGTGACGCGGTAGCCGCCGCGGCGCAGAGCCTCGCGCAACACGGCCTGGACGACCACCTCGTCATCGACGACCAGCACCTCGTGCCCCGAGGGCACGAACGATGAACTGGCCGCGGTCGCGTCGGCGATGAGGCGGGCGTCGACGTCCGCCGGCGGCGCGAGGGTCTGGCCGTCGCCCTCGTCAAAAACGCCAAAGCGCGCCAGCGTCTGTACCAGGCGTCGGCCCCGGACCTCGGCCTGTCGGCGCGATCCTGCGCAGGCAACCACGCGGCCGAGATCCTGCACCCGGCTGCGATCAAGGTAGGCGCGCACGCCGCCGTAGACGGCGAGGCGAAGGCGCTCAGGCGACGGAGCGCCGTCGACCACGACGATCGCCGCTCCGGATGCGCGGCTGCGGGCTTCCTGCAAACGGACATCCAGACGATCGGTGGCACCAACGCCAACGACCACCACCTCGGGTGCCGAGGCAACCGGTCGGCCGCCGACGATGTACACAAGATCCGCATCGCCCATGACCATGACCGCAGGCTCCAGGGTGGTGTCGACCGAAGCATCGGCCAGGGCGCTCGCCAGGGCCGGGTCGGCCAGCTTGAACGGTTCGCCAAAACGCGCGGTCGCGTTGGCGATGAGCAGCCCACGGCTCCGCGACCGCCGACACGAAGCCAACCACCGCAAGTGCGCACGCAGCAGGCCATCGCTTTCGGGCCATGGCCGCGGCATCACGGCGGCGACCTCACGTGCAAAGGCGTCACCAACTTGGGCGGGATCGCTCTGCAAGCACAGGACGAGGTCAGAAAAAGGACGCAGCTCACGCGCCACGGTGATGGGATTGCCGAGCCCCGCGGCCCGGCGTTCATCCATGTCGAGAACAACGATTTCAAAGGATTCGTCGGTCAGAAGTTGGAGTGCTTCGTCGGTCGAACGTGCCTCGTGAACCGCGCCCTCGGCGGACAGGGCCGCCACGACCCGTTTGCGCTCGACGTCCGACGAGAGGCCGACGAGAAATCGTTCAGCGCCCACGCGGGCAGCGGCCCGAAGCTCCGCATAAAACTCGTCCCTCGGCTCCGCAGCCATGGTCAAGAGCTATTCCAACGCTCCGTATCCCGCAAGCTTGAAATCTTCTCACAACCAGGGATGCTTGCGATCACATCAGCACGAAGGTTGATTTTTGGGTGAGACGCCACCAAGGTTGGCGCACGGAGCATCAGCAATGAACGACCCCGATTCGAGAACATGCGGGCGGAAGCACGCCACAATGTTGGCCTTTGGCCTGCTGGCACTATCGACCAGTGTCGCCAGAGCCGAGGAAGCACCTGCGCCGGCGCGGACGAAAGCCCCGGAACCGGCCGCTGACGCGAAGACTGCGCCGGCCAGGGCATCCGAACAAACTCTGGTGCCGAACCCACCCCAGGGTGGCTACGGCCCGCCCCCGGGCTACGGCCCGCCCCCGGGTTACGGGCCGCCTCCGGGTTACGGCAGTCCGCCCGGGTATGGACCGTACGGACCGCCCGCCGGGCCGTACAACCTGCCGCCGCCCATGGTTCACCACGGCGTCAACCGCATGGTGACATTCGGCCTCGGGCTTGGCATTGGATCGCTATCGCTGCGTGCCAAGAAGGATAACTATAGACAAACGGATCTTGGGCTTGGGTACACGCTTCGCGTCGGCTTCGGCATCACCCACGGCTGGCTCGTCTGGTTTGGCCTCGACGGAATGGAC
>CAYSKR010000173.1:0-3580 GCA_964431675.1 uncultured Myxococcales bacterium | reverse complement strand
AAGTCTGGGCAGCACCTTGTAACACAAGGTAAGCATCCCGCCAGCGTGGTCGTCACGGCCATGAACGCCGTCGGGGTTCCGGGCGGACTTGGCAAAGTCACTGAGAACATTCCAGGACTTCTCGCTTGAACGTCTAACGATGAGGTGACGATTCTCTTCGCCTGCCGACACCGTCTCTGCTTCCGCAAGCACCCTGATCACGCCAGCGGAGCGTGAACGGTTACTGGTATACAAACCATGAAGAATACCATCCTGATCCTGACAGCATGCGTCGTGTCGTCGTGCGCCGCCGAGGGTACTGCGCCCACGACGGGCGGCGCTCCGGGGGGGGAGGCGGTGTTACCCGCCATGGGCGACCGGCCGGGCCACGTGCCGCTGCGACGCCTGACGCGCGTCGAATACAGCAATACGGTTCGCGATCTTTTCGGTGCGACGGGAGACCCAGGTTCAGCGATCGGACTTGACGAGGATGAGGGCGGCTTCGCTTCCAACAGCAAGGCGCCTCTGAAGGAACTGCTGATCGAGCGCTACCAGCAACTCGCCGAGGAGATGGCTGCGGCGGCAACCACGGCGGCGACCTTGCCGAAACTTGTGTCGTGCGCGCCTGCAACGGGAACGGAGGCTGCGTGCGCGGACGATTTCATCCGCAGATTCGGCAAGCGCGCGTACCGGCGCCCTCTTGTAGATGAGGAGGTGGCCCGCTACCGGGACGTGTTCGCGGTGGGCAAAGAACCCATGGGTAACTTCTCGGGCGGCATCGCACTTGTGCTCTCGACGTTGCTTCAGTCTCCAAATTTTCTTTACCGCGCCGAGCTTGGCAATATGGCGGCGGCCGAGAAAGACGGTCTGCCGCTGACCGCGTACGAGGTCGCCACGCGGCTGTCGTATGCGATCACCGCGAGCACCCCGGACGACGATCTGCTGGCCGTCGCCGACACGGGAAAGTTGAAAACGCCCGACGAGGTGGCTGCGCAGGCGAGGCGCCTGTGGACCAGTGCAAAGGCACGCGGCGGCATCGTTTCGTTCTTCGAACAGTGGCTCGATCTCGACGATCTGCCAAGCCTCGAAAAGGATCCCAAGGCCTATCCCGAGTTCACCACCAACGTGCGCACGGCCATGCGCGACGAGATCGACACTTTCGCGTACACCCTCGCGCACGAGGGTGCCGGGCAGCTGGACACCTTGCTCACGGCACCGTACTCGTTCCCGCGCGATCCTCTGTTCCCGCTTTACGGCGTCGTCAAGCCGACGGTCGCGACACCGGCCTTGGCCCCGCCGCGCATGGACTTTCCGGCGGGGCAGCGTGCGGGACTTTTCACCCTGGCGGGCGTCATGGCCAAGCATGGGCACGCGGACCAGAGTTCGCCCATCGGCCGCGGCCTTCTGGTGCTCAAGAAACTTCTTTGCACCACGCCCCCGCCTCCTCCGCCGAACGTCGACACCACCGTACCCAAGGCCGACGCATCCCTGACCACGCGGGCGCGCTTCGAACGGCATCGCGAGAGTCCCGAGTGCGCCGCGTGCCATGCGCTCATCGACCCGCTGGGCATTCCGTTCGAGATCTACGACGGCATCGGGCGCTATCGCACCCGGGATGGCAATCTGCCTGTCGATCCGGCGTCGAAGTTGAGTGGAACCGCAGGCAGCGACGGGCCAATCAAGGACGCGACCGATTTGATGCAGCGTCTTTCGGGGGCCGCGGAGGTTCGCCGGTGCGTGGCGCGGCAGTGGCTGCGCTATTCGCTTGGGCGCTGGGATGGCGAGGATGATGAGGGGGCGATCACGGCTGCGGTCGGCGCCTTCGGCCGTGCGAACTATCGCATAGCCGATCTCGTCGTGGGCTTCGCATCGACGCGCAGTTTCCGGTACCGGACCTTGCCGCAAATGCCCTGAGCCCAGGACGCAAAAACTCGCACTCGAAACAGGAGGACGCATGACTCTCAAACGCCGCGACTTTCTCGCCGGTCTGGGTGCCAGTGCGGCGCTTGCGCCATTCGTGCCATACCTCAATCGCCGGGCCGAGGCGGCCGGATTTCCGCGGCGCCTCTTGCTCATCCTGACCGGTTGCGGGTCGGTCGCGAGCGAGTACTTTCCCATCGGCAACGAGGCGGCGTACACGTTCAAGGCAGGATCCATCACCGAACCCTTGATGCCGTTTCGGTCGAAGCTGATCTTTCCGCGCAACATGCGGCGCGTGCGCAACGGCCCCGGCGGGCACGAATCCGCCATCGTGCCCTTGTGGACCGCGTCGAGCCGCAATCCCGGTCAACCGTATGGTGGTTACGCCAAGAATCCGTCGGTCGATCAGATCATCGCCAAGGGCATGGCGGCGCCGACTGCCTTTCCCAGTCTCGAATTCGGGGTGCAGTCGGATGCTGCCGGCGACAACAGCAAGATTCTCAGCGTCATGTGTTACTCCGGCAACGATCAACCCATCCAGGCAGAGCCGAGTCCCTACCGCATGCTCGACCGGCTGATGCTGGGCAGCGCGAGATCGCCCACCGGGATCGGGCCCGCGGACCTGGATCGGCTGCGCGCACGACGGAAAAGCGCGATCGATCTTGTTGGTGCCGAACTGCGGGCTCTGTCGGCGAAGATTGGCCGCGATGATCGCATCAAGCTCGACCAGCACCTCGAAGGGCTCTCGGCGATCGAGAAGCGTCTTTTTCGCGCCCCCGATGCCGTCAGCTCCGCTGCGTGCGCCGCCCCGACGATGCAGATGGGCATCGACCTCAAGGCCAACGCGAGTTTTCCCGAACTTCTGGCGATCCAGAATTCGCTCGCCGTCGCGGCCCTGGCCTGCGATCGCACCCGCGTCGCGAGCTTGCAGTGGTCGCGCGCGCTCAGCACCGTTCGTCACAACTGGGTGGGAGTAAGCACGGATCACCATACCCTGTCGCATAACACCTCGCCGGACGCTTTCAAGAAGAAAGTCCAGATCGAACGCTGGTTCATGACGCAGATGGCCGACTTGCTCGGAAAACTCGACGCTGTTCCCGAAGGCGACGGCACGCTGCTCGACAACACGATGGTGATCTACGCGAACGAGTTGACCAACGGCGCGATCCACAGCGTGACGCCGGTGATCACGCTCGTCGCGGGGCGGGGCGGCGGTAAATTGAAGACCGGCCGGGCGGTGGACCTGCCATCGTACGATTTCTCGCAACTCCTGGTGACGGCGTGCCACGTGATGGGTGTGACGAGCGTCAACAAGATCGGCGACCTCGGCAGCACCGGCCCGATTCCGACTTTGCTGGCCTGATGCGCGTCCGAACGGCCGGCCCGCAAGCGGAAAGAAAGGCCATTTTTGCCCAGGGCGGAAGGTGCGCGTAGGTTCTCGCGTCATTCCACCGGCACCTTCTCGGGTTGATTCGTGGGGAGTAACCGTTCACGGGTTGGACATTTGGTCGCGTGAAAAGAAACAAGGTATAAGGTATGTGGAAGAGCCCATGGTGTTCGGCTTCCTGCTTGGTTTCGTATTCGCCGCAGGCGTCGCCGCGGCACCCGATGCAGGCCAGCCGTCGGCGGCACCGCAGAAACGGCCGCCCGAAAATCTGCCCTGGTCGCGTTTCCATCTCCC
>CAYSKR010000172.1:0-3809 GCA_964431675.1 uncultured Myxococcales bacterium | reverse complement strand
CGCCATGTTTAGGCCGACAGACTGTGGTCGCGCCGCGTCGGCGTCGCGGGCGCGCTCGTCAACGCATTCGTCCCATAGTTCAAAGACGATTTCCCTGCGCTGCACCATGGTCAGACCAGGTTGCGCGAGCAGGTTGTCGAGGCGTTCTTTCAGGTGGAAGAGCGTGTCTCGCTTGCGGTCGTTTGCCGCACCTTGCGCAAGGCAGAGGCGTTCCCCGAACGTCGCTGCGGCGATCTTCTGTTTCTGATACCCGTAAGGATCGTTGCCCGCCGCACGTTCGAGGGCGTCGTTCAGGTCGAACGAAGGCGGATCGTTGAACGAGATCGCACCGTCTTTGGTGACTTCCCACGACAGGCCGGTGCCGGTCGAGTGGCGTCCAACGATGGGTTCCTTGACCGGGCGTGGAATCTCTCCGGTTGGCCCAAGGCCGATATCGCGGGTGGTTGGGTCCGTCGTCGCCACTGGTGTTGACCCGAGGCGAGGCAAGAGATTCAGATGTTTTGGAGTCGTGGGTAGGGGCTCGGAGGCTGTCGGTTCGCCTGGTACTGACACGGGCGCAGTCCTGACAGCTTTTTGCCCGGCGGCGATCAGCGTACGGTGGGGTTGCCCGGGTCGGGGCGTTTGATCCGAAACGGGGTGCGATACTGCGACGGGCGGTGTGGGGGTGTTGTCCGCAAGCGTGCCTTCCGTGAGCACCGCGAGCTCAATCGGATCCGCCGCGGGTTCCCGATGGGTCGGGGGCGCGCGCAACAGCAAGACAGCGATCACTCCGTGCGCCCCGACCGAAGCGAGCACCGGCCAGTGCAGCCACCACCGGGACCGGTCTTGCCTCCATTGCTGACGCACGATGGAAGCATTGTATGAGCTATTGTTGCCGCGTGAAAACACGATTCAAAGGTGCCGTTGCCCAAGTCTCACCGACCATCGACAAGACTGCCGCCGTCGAGAAGGTCGCCGCATTCAGTGCGGATGCGGCGAAGGCCGGCGCCGAGGTCGTGGTTTTTCCCGAGGCTATGATTGGCGGCTATCCGCGCGGCAGCGATTTCGGGACTGTCGTCGGCTCGCGAACGGCCACGGGCCGCGAATCGTTTCGCAAATATTGGGCAGGGGCGATCGATCTCCCGGGTCCGGAAAGCGAACAAATCGCCGACATTGCGTCCAGGCACAAGCAGCATCTCGTCGTCGGTGTCGTCGAGCGCGACGGCGGGACGCTCTATTGCACGGTGGCCTTCTACTCGCCAGCGGGCGAGTTCATGGGCAAGCATCGCAAGCTCATGCCGACGGCCGCCGAGCGGGTCATCTGGGGTTTTGGCAACGGGTCGACCCTGCCGGTTTTCGACACGTCGATTGGCAAGATTGGCGCGGCGATCTGCTGGGAGAACTACATGCCGCTGCTGCGTGCGGCGTATTACGCCAAGGGCATCGAGCTCTACTGCGCGCCGACCGCTGACGGACGCGACACGTGGCAGTCAACGGTGCGTCACATCGCGGCAGAGGGCCGTTGCTTCGTCTTGTCCGCGAATCTATTCGCGCGCCGCAGTCACTATCCGGACGTGAGCTGGAATGTAGACAGCGAGAGCGATGACGTCGTGTCGCGCGGCGGAAGTTGCATCGTCGATCCGCTCGGCAACATCCTTGCCGGGCCGAACTTCGAAGGAGAGTGCGTCCTGGTGGCCGACATTGATCGCGACGCCATCGCGCGCGGTAAATTCGACCTGGACGTCGTGGGTCACTACGCGCGGCCCGATGTGTTTCGACTTACGGTGAATGAATTCGACACGCCGATGGTGGCGTTCACGACTCAAGAGATTTCGAGTAGCAAGCGTAGGTCGAGGCTGTCGACGCGCTGACCTCGCTCAGCTCAACCGGGCTTGGTGACGCGTAGATCACGCGCTAGTCCGTCGCGCCGGTATCGGTGCTGGCGCTGTCAGCCGCAGCATCGACCGTGCTGGCGCTGTCAGCCGCAGCATCGACCGCGCTGGCGCTGTCAGCAGGAACGTCGGTTGCACCTGCGGTGTCGGCTGCGGCGTCGATCGAGCCGGCTTCGGGCGAGCTCTCTGCTCGCACCGTGTCGCCGCCCGGGCCTGCTTCAACTGGGGGCGTAGCATCCGTGGCAGCACCATCGCGTGCCTCCATCGGCGATGGCTCCATGGGAGTGGGCTGGACTTCGGATCCCGCTTCTGGGCGCGGCACATACGGCGCGGGATTGACCGGAGACGCTGGCTGCTCGGTGCCCATGAGCAGCGGGGGCTTTTCGGTCGTCGTGTCGGCACAAGATGCCGTAGCGAGGAAAAGAGAAGTTGAGAGGGTGAAGGTAAGCGCCCGGTTTGCCATGGTCATGGATCCCCTTTTGTGAAACGCCGTTCACTATGCCAGGGCGCGGCGGGGCAGGAAAGCAAAAATCTTGAGGGCTTGAATTGAGGTCACCCGGCCGACGCCGGGGGCGGCCCGTGGGCACGCAGGCTCTTGACGAACAGGCCAAGCCCGCCAGCGATCAGGCCAAACATCGCGATGGTGTGCCAGAGGGTCGTCGGTCGGAAGTAGATGTCCAGGTTGAGCAGCACCCCGAGGAGGATCAGTCCCACGCCGACAATCGACAAGATCCAGCCGGCGACCGACTTGCCGTTGGCGAACAGCAGCGCGATGCCGACGAGCAGCGGCAACAGCGTGATGCCAAAGCTGCTGCCCGCGCCGCCGGCGAAGCGCCAGAACGATGTATGCACCGTCACCCGGTCGAAGACCAAGAAGATGCCAAACGCCATCATGCCAAGGCCAAGGAATGCCTCGCCGAGCCCGCCGGGCGTGCCCCCCGGGCCCGTGAAAGGCTTCTTGCCGCCCAGACTTCCACCTGATTCGGTCATCGCCGGTTCACCATACCGCGAACCTGGGCGTTCAATCCAAACGTCCGATGGCGAACTTCAGGTAATCCCCC
Organism: uncultured Myxococcales bacterium; assembly: GCA_964431675.1. GTDB lineage: Bacteria > Myxococcota_A > Polyangia > Fen-1088 > Fen-1088 > CAYSKR01. The sequence goes on along the minus strand of CAYSKR010000172.1, from coordinate 877 downwards.
TCTGGAAAGGCAGGAAGAACGGGATGGTCGGCGCCTGCCCCCCTGAGCACCTCGAGGGAAAAGCTGCGACCGGCTGCTTGGGCCCCCTCGCTCACGCTCGCGAGGAACTCCTCGCGCGGCAGGTGACTCGAACACGACGCGGGACAGAACAGACCACCAGGTTTCACCACGGCCGCCGCCATGCGGTGCAGCTTGCGGTACGCGCGGGCAGCCGCGGGCAGGGATCGGGCGTTTGGCGCGAAGCTGGGCGGATCGGAAATGACGATGTCCCAGGTCGCCTTGCGCTCCGCAGCGGCCGCGAGAAACGCAAATGCGTCCATCGCATGAAAACCGGCGCCATCGAGCGGCAACCCGTTGCGGATGAAGTTTTCGCGCGCCGCTTGTACCGCGGGCTTGGCCAGATCCACGGTGTCGGTCGCGCGAGCGCCACCGGCTGCGGCGTACACCGAGAAGCCGCCGGTGTAGCCGAACAGGTTGAGGACGGATCGGCCGCTGGACCGCCGCCGGATTTCTTGGCGGTTGCAGCGCTGGTCGACAAAGAGGCCACCTTTCTGCCCGGCGGCCAGATCAACCAGGAACCGAAGGCCGTTTTCACGCACGCAGAACGAACCTGCGCCTGCGCGCTGCTCTCGATCGACCACGGCGTTGATGCCGAGCGGGCGACCCGCCGCGAGCAGCATCTTGGCAAGGCCGAGGCGCGCGTAGAAGGCACGCGCGCCGCCACCATCGAACCGAGTCGCCGCGACGTGGGCGTACACGTCGATGTGTACGCCGGGCAACAGATCGCCTTCGCCGTGGACCCAGCGAAACGCGTTCGTGCTCGCAAGATCGATCGTCGCCAGGCGGCGTTGCCGGGCGGCGTCCAATCTTTCGCGCA
>CAYSKR010000171.1:0-4226 GCA_964431675.1 uncultured Myxococcales bacterium | reverse complement strand
ACGGTCCCGTCGCTCTTGAACCCGCAGGTGTGATACCCACCAGCGCCGACCTGGGTGAAGGTGCCCGCAGGCGGCGTGCTCTGGCCGTCGGTGTTCCTGCCCCAGCAGGCCACGGTCCCGTCGCTCTTGACCCCGCAGGTGTGCAAAAGGCCGGCGCTGACCTGGGAAAAGGTGCCCGCGGGCGACGTGCTCGTGCCGTTGGCGTTCGAACCCCAGCAGGCCACGCTCCCGTCGCTCTTGACCCCGCAGGTGTGATACGCACCGGCGCTGACCTGGGTGAAGGCACCCGCAGGCGGCGTGCTCACGCCGAAGCTGTTCGAGCCCCAGCAGGCCACGGTCCTGTCGATCTTGAGCCCGCAGGTGTGATAAAAACCGGCGCTGACCTGGGAGAAGACACCTGCGGGCGGCGTGCTCTGGCCGGAGACGTTCCTGCCCCAGCAGGCCACGGTCCCGTCGCTCTTGACCACGCAGGTGTGCCCCCAACCGGCGCTGAGTTTGTTTACTCGCGGCGGTGGAGCCATGCACTTTGCACCCGGGTGGCTGCCAGTGCATGTGGACGTGGCAGCGCAGGGCGTTGTCGCCAGGGTCGTAAGGCAGCCGTTGGTGTTGATCCCGCAGGTCGCAAGCAGATTGCCGCGGCAGACGGTTCCGGGGCTCGGACAATCGGCAGGCGCTGCCGGGCAGGTACACGCCGCGTTTGGCGCGTTGCCGGTGCATGACTTGCCCATGGGACATACCATCCGGACGGCGGTGATGCCGAGGCACCCCGCGCTGTCCATTGCGCAGATCGCCACGACCGATGGCGACTCGCAGAAAGTCCCCGCGCCACCCAGGCACGCCGCAGGCCGGGCCGGACACACCACGGGTGTCGCTACGTCGGGCGGCGCATTTTGGGCATCGGGCACCACCGACATCGCGTCGATGTTTTCGAGCTCCAAGAGGCCTGTCCGCCCGCAGCCTGCCACGGCAGTCAAAGCGGCGATCACAAGGCAGGCAGCGCGCCGCCGGTTGCGACCAGGCAAAGAACTACGTTCTTCGGTACAACGATAGCTGGACATATTGCAACGCTCCTGGTGGGGCGAGCATACCAGATCGACGGAGTCCATCGGGGCGGCGGGCCGGGGTCAATTCCATCAGTTTCCCCCGCGCCGCCCGCATCGACCGCCCTGGGTCAGCACGCAGGGGCATCTGCCAGAAATCGCTTTCGTCCTTCCCACGCCATCGGCACCAGGATGGCCACGCAGGTGACCAGGAGCACGAAACTCTGGTACGTGTAGCGCAAGTCTGTCCAGCCTTCCTCGAGGCTGAAGTATTGGCCGACGCACATCGCGCACAACGCGGCGACGACCCAGGCAAACATGCGCTGCGTGCCGATTTCCGCGTCCTTCGGCGCGACGGCCATGGGCAACAAAAACACGAAATGGCAGTAATAGTTCGAAGGATAGAAGATGAAGGGGATCGTCAGCAGGCCCAGCAGAGCCGCCTCCTCGATCCGCCGCCGATAGCAAGCCAGCAAGGCCAGGCCCAGGACGATCGCGTTCAGGCCCCAGAACAGCGGCTTGCGTTGGGCATACGTTTGCAGTTGTGTCCGCTCCCATTCAGGCCACGGATCCGGCCGGTCGGGGCGGCCAAGGTTCTTCGCGGCCAGCGAGGGCCGATAGGCCAGGACGTTGCGCAGGCCCACGTTGTTGACGCTGGGCCCGACCGCGTGAACCTTGATCTTTTCTGCCCAGTTCAGCCAGGCGCCGCTGAATCCAAATAGAATCGACGACAGGACCGCCAGGCTGATCACGGCGGTCAACGCGCCGGCCATCGAACGCAGGGCGCCGCGCAGGGGAGCTACCCAGACGGCGCGCGCGGGCCAGCGTTTGTGCTCGCGCCAGTAGCCGACAAGCCACCAAACGACGGGAACCGCGAGAAACATGGTGGACGTCGCCGGAAATGCGCGAATCAAGCCGGCGTATGCGACCAGGAATCCGCCCAGGAAAAAACGTTCGCGCCGCAGCGCGCACGCTCCCAGGCCCAGCGCCACAAGCCAATCCTGGCGCAGCGTCGAACCCATCAGGTTCGATCCGAACTGATAGAAATCCGTGGCACCGAAAATCACCAGCGTGTACAGCATCACCCGAAGCCCGAAGGTTCTGAACACGACCACAAACAGAAGCAGCAACAAGGCCGGGTCAACCAACCCGCCCACCGTCAGCCACCATTCATTGGCCGGCGCGTTGTGGAACAGCAGGTAGCCACCCAAGATCCACACCGGCGTCGCATTGCCGCCGTGGTCCTGCATGCTGCCGAGGTAGTCTCGGGCACCCATCGTGTCCTGGAAGTACTTCATGTCGCGGCGAAACTCGGCCCAACGCTCGGGCGAGAAGCGCGCGCGGATGGCCGGTAGCTCTCCGGCGGCCGCTGGAGCGGTGGTCATGTTGGAGGTGCGCAGGTCGCGAAAGTGGACGTCCTTGAGCGACTCCGCCTTGAGTCCTTCGTTGTCCACGTAGGCCGCCAGGCTTGCCAGGTACAGGCCATCGAAACGGATTTCACGGAAGTACTTGGCCAGGGGGAAGTAGTGGCGCATGTCGAACGTGTGAACCAACGTCCGGCGGCCCTTGGCCGCGTCGTGAAACTGCAGCATCCCGAAGTGGTAGTAACAACCGAGCGCCGTCGCCGCGAGCAGCGCCAGCGCGGGCCACGTCACCCGCGGATCCCCTCGCCAGCGCTCGCCGATCAGCGCCTCCTTGAACACCAGGGCACCCGCGAGGGTGGCCACCACGGCGCGCAGCAGCGATTCCTGTTCGAAAAATGGATAAGTCTCGATGAGCACTGCGTGAAGTGGAACCGCCGTACCGATGGGCAACAGCAGGAATAACCACTGGCCGCGCGAGGCACCACGCCGCTGCACGCCCAAGAACACGAGCGCCGCCGCCGCAAACAAGAACAGCTTGCCGCGCGCATCATCCGAGAGCGGTACGCCGGTCGTCCGTCCCACCGCGCTTTCAAGCTGCTGGGGACAGGTGGAAAACAACGCGACCTCTGACACGCTGTAACTGCCGTCACCGCCATCCGCCGACAGGCGAACGAAGCGCGCCGTCTGGTCGAGCGTCGTCGATCGCAAACGCATCCCGGCACCTGCGACCGGACCCGCGGTCCACAGCGGTGCAAAGTGGGCACCATCGTCCGACCGAGCCAGCCGGTAGTGGTCATTGTTATCGCCGGACAGCAACGCGCAGCGGATCGGCGTGGCCTGGCCCAGATCGAAGGTCACGTAGGCAGCAGAAGACGTCAGCCGGGACGTGACGTCGGTCAACCAAGCTTCGCCCTCGCTCGCGGCCAGGCCATCGGTCAGGCGTTCGACATGCGCAACACCTGCTTCGGCCACCGGAGTCTTCCCGGCGAGCAGGTTGTCGACTTGCGGGGCCGACGAGACCACGGTGCCGGCGCACCCCACCCAAAGAACTACCAAGGCTAGATAGACGCGATTCACGTGCGGACAATAGCTTAGGCTCAGGCCAATGGAGAAACGCTCTCACTGGCAAACCGCGCTGCGCCTCGGCCGGGTCTCCAACCTGCCGACCGTCTGGACCAACGTCGCCTCGGGCGTGGCGCTCAATGGCGGCGTCTTGAGTCTTGACCTCCTCGGGCCGCTGGCGGTGTCGTTGTCACTGTTCTACGTGGCCGGCATGTACCTGAACGACGCCTTCGACCGTTCGTGGGATGCCGTGCATCGTCCGGAACGCCCCATCCCGTCGGGCGACGTATCAGCGCGGGTGGTGTTCGTGGCCGGGTTTGTCATGCTGGCCGCGGGCCTGACCATCCTGGCTCTCCTCCCCGCACCAAAGGCGCAGCCGAACAGCGCGGGCCACTTGCCCTTCCTCGGCGGCGCGATCCTTGCGGCGCTTATCTTGTGGTACGACGCCAGCCACAAGACGAACCCGATGGCGCCTGTGGTCATGGGATTGTGTCGCGTCGCCGTGATTGTGATCGCCGGGCTGGCGACCGATTCGCACATCGCATGGCCACTTTGGGCCGGCACCGCTGTGATCCTGTTGTATTTGATCCTCTTGACCAAACTCGCGCGGCACGAAACCCGCAATCCGCGCATTGGGCCGCTGGTCGGCCTCGCGATCGCTGGAATCTCCCTCATCGATGCCGTCTTCCTCGCTCTCACTGCGCACCTGGTTGCAGCCACCGTCGCCGTCGGCGCGTTTCTGCTCACGCGGCTCTTGCAG
>CAYSKR010000170.1:0-4064 GCA_964431675.1 uncultured Myxococcales bacterium | reverse complement strand
CACGAATCCCTTTTCGACCTTGACGCCGAGCGCTTCAAGGCCAAGGCCCTCGGAATTGGGGCGACGCCCGACCGCGACCAGAATCTTGTCGGCGTCGAGTTGCTTTTCGCCGTCGGTGGTCACGACGGTGACGACGGCGCGATCACCTTTTTCCGCCCACGACTTTGCCCTGGCCGACGTCAGCGTGACGACGCCCATTTTTTTCAACTTGCGCGCCACGACGGCGACCAGATCCGGATCGGTGCCCGGCAGGATGGCGGGCAAGGCCTCGACCATGGTGACCTGCGCGCCCAGCTTGGCGTACAGCGTGCCGATCTCCATGCCGATGTAGCCCGCGCCGATGACGACCAGGCGTTGCGGCACTTCGCGAAACGCGAGCGCGCCCGTGGAATCGACGACGCGCTGGCCGTCGAAGGTGAAGCCGGGAATTTCCACCGGTCGCGATCCGGTCGCGAGCACGATGTTGCGCGATTCAACGATGGTGGTCTTGCCGGCCTCGGCACCCTGGCCGGTGATCTCGATGCGGCCCACCCCGACGAGCTTCGCGGTGCCCTGCCGGTATTCGCAGCCGTTGGCCTTGAGCAACGACTTGACCCCGCCGGTCAGCTTGCCGACGACGTCTTCCTTCCAGCCCTGCATCTTGACCATGTCGACGCGCACGTTGTCGGCAAGCAGGCCCATGGCGGCACCGTGCGACATCTTGTCGAACAACTTGGCGGCATTGATCAGCGCCTTGGACGGAATGCAACCGACGTTCAGGCACACGCCGCCTGGCCGCTCTTTTTCGATGACCATGGCCTTGACCTTGAGCTGGCCCAGCCTGATGCCGGCCACGTACCCGCCCGGCCCGGCACCCACGACCACTGCGTCCATGCGAACGGTTTCGGTTGCCACGGCGGGCGCTTATACCGCGACTCGCACCCGCGAGCCACCGTGTCAAACGTCGTCGCGGGTCGGTTTGCCGTCGACCAGGCGCAGCAGCCCCAGCGTGTTGCGGCCGCGCAGCGCCTCGGGCAGCGCAGCGTCGGGGAATTCCTGAAAACAGATCGGGCGCACGAAGCGCGCAATGGCCTGGTGGCCGACCGACGTGAAGTGAGGGTCGGTGGTGGCGGGGTAGGGGCCGCCGTGGTGCATCGATGCGCACACGCGCAGGCCGGGGCCGAATCCATTCCACACGATGCGGCCAACTTTCGTTTCAAGCAGCGACAGCAGATCGCGGTGGCGCGCCAGATCATCGTCGGTGGCGAAGACGCAGGCGACCAGGTGACCGCCAAGCCGGCGGATGGCGCGTTCCACCTCGGCCTCGTCGCGGCAGCGCAGGACAATCGACGTGGGCCCGAAAACTTCCTCGCCCAGGTATGGGTACGTGTCCAGCAGTCCAGGGGCCGCTTCGAACAGCGTGGCCGCACCCTGGCCGGCAGCAGTGTTTGCGGCTGGTTGCGATTGGCCAACGACGCGCAGGCCAGGCGTGTTTTGCAGCCGCGCGGTGCCGGCGTCGAACGCAGCGGCAATTCCTGAAGTCAGCATTGGGGCGGGCGCCACGGCGCTGGTTGCGGCGCCAGCGGCAGCGACGAAACGAGCCAGCGGCGCGCCTTCGATGCCCAGCACGATGCCGGGATTGGTGCAGTACTGGCCCACGCCGGTCGTCATCGCCTGAACGTAGGCCGCCGCGATTTGCTCGGCGCGCGCGGCGGCCGCTCCCGGCAAGATGATGACCGGGTTGACGCTGCCCATCTCGGCGTACACGGGAATGGGCACCGGCCTGGCGGCAGCGGCGTCGAACAGCGCCCGTCCACCGCGCAGCGATCCGGTGAATGCGACCGCGCGCGTGGCCGGGTGCGTGACCATGCGCAAGCCGATGTCGTATCCGGCGCCATGCAACATGGTGAACGTCCCCGCTGGCATGCCGGTCTTGTCGGCGGAGGCGGTGAATGCGCTGGCAAGCAGTGCGCTGGTGCGCGGCTGCGCCGGGTGTCCCTTGGCCACCACCGGACAGCCGGCGGCGAGGGCAGCGACGGTGTCGGTGCCGACGACGGAAATAGCGAAGGGAAAGTTGCTCGCGCCGAAGACGACCACCGGGCCGACGCCGATGTTCATCGCGCGCAGGTCAGGCTGGCGGTTGCCGCCGTCCGGCTGTTGCGCTCGATCGATGCGCGCGTCGAGGTGCGTACCCTGGCGCGCCATGTCGGCGAACACGGCGCATTGATGCAGCATGCGCGTGTGCTCGGCTTCCAGGCGATCAATGGGCAGGTGCGACTCTGCATGCGCGAGCGCGATCAGTTGCTGGGCAAGACCACGCAGTTCCACCGCCGCTGCTTCGAGTAGCGCCGCGAGCTCGCGACCGGGCTTTCGCCGCAGAGTTTCGAACGCGGATGCTGCCGTGTCGAGCGCACGATCGACGTCCTCGGGCGTCGCGTCGCGAAGATCCTGCGCCACCGCGCCAGCATGCCGTCACCGTCGGGCGCCTGGCAAGTGGTGTACCCTGCGGGCCGATGGCCGACGGTCTGGTAACTCTGCGCACGCCGGGCGCCAGCGATCCGTCGGTGGGCGACGTCGATTCGTCGCGGCCATTCGGCGTTTATGTGCACTTTCCGTTTTGCAGCGTGCATTGCCCGTATTGCGACTTCGCCGTCGACACGCGCGCCGAGATTCCGCACGATCAATACGCCGATGCGGTGATCGCCGAACTCGGCGCGCGCGCGGCGTGGTTTCGCGGCGACGGAAGGACCGGCGGCACGTCGCCGCACCTGGTTTCCATTTACTTCGGTGGCGGCACCCCGGGCCTGTGGAAGCCAGACGCGCTCGGTCGCGTGATCGACGTGATTCGCGCGGCGTTCGGCGCCGACGATCCCGCGGCGCTCGAAATCACGCTCGAAGCCAACCCGGGTGAGGTGCAGCCGGAAGCCGCGACGGCGTGGCGACGGGTCGGCGTCAACCGGCTGTCGCTGGGCGTGCAGTCATTCGACGACGCAACCCTTGCGCGCATCGGACGCAACCACGATGGGCAAGCGGGGCGCCGCGCGGTCGAGATCTCACGCGCTGCCGAGTTTGCCAACATCTCGTGCGATCTGATGTTCGGGTTGCCGGGCCAAGCGCTGGATGACTGGAAGCGATCGGTCGATATGATGGTCGCGCTCGCGCCGGAGCATGTCTCGGCCTACGCGCTGACTGTCGAACGTGGGACCCCGTTCGGATCGCTCGATCGTGCGGGCAAACTCGAACGCCCCGACGACGAGACCGCCGCCGGCATGTTCACGCAGGGACGCGACGCTCTCGCCGCGGCAGGTTACTCGCAGTACGAGGTGTCAAGCCACGCTTGGCCGGGAAAGCGCGCGGTGCACAACACGCTGTACTGGACGGGCGGGTCGTACCTGGGCCTTGGCGCGTCGGCCTCGTCGTTCCGGCCGCTCGACGATGGAACCGGCTGGCGCTTTTCCAATCCGCGCGGCACCGACAAGTACCTGCGATCCGTGGCGGCCGGGGCGGGGACGTTCGCACCCGCCCAGACCGAACTACGTGCGCGCGATGATCTTGAAAACGAGGGCGCCTGGCTGGCGTTGCGAACCGCGGATGGCATCGACCGCGCGCACCATGCGCGCCGATTTGGACAGGATGTTCTGGCCGCGCCCGCGCGCGCGTCCGCTGCGGCAGGTTGTGCGGCTGCGGGGTGGCTCACGATCCTGCCCGATCGCGTGCGTTTGACCGACACCGGGTGGCTGTTCGCCGACGAAGTGGCCGCGCGGCTGTGGCGATGAACATGGGCGAGACGAAAACGCGCAACTTTGCGCCCTGGTGGCCGAAGACAGGGAACGATGCCTTCCCTGCAGCACGAGGCGATTGCCGATCTGTTCCGGAACCAGCCCAAGCTGGCGGCGCAGTTGCTGCGGCAGGGCCTGGCGATCGACGTGCCGGCGTTTCGCTGGGCGCGGCTTGAAGCGACGGCGTTCGCGGATCTGTCCCCGGCAGAACATCGCTCGGATGCGGTGGTGGTCATGGGCGGCAAGCGCCCGACGTTTGGCGTCGTCGTCGAGGTGCAACTTGCCATCGACGAACGCAAACTCCGC
>CAYSKR010000169.1:0-4574 GCA_964431675.1 uncultured Myxococcales bacterium | reverse complement strand
GCAAAAGCTTGCCGAGCACGGTCAGTGGCTGCCCATCGATCCACCGCACGCGGCCACCACCATCGGCGGCATGCTCGCCACCGCGAGCGCCGGCCCGCGACGCATGGGGTACGGGCCCGTGCGCGATCTGCTGATCGGTTTGCGCGTCGTCGGCACCGGCGGCACGATCAGCCGCTCGGGCGGCCAGGTCGTCAAGAACGTCACCGGTTACGATCTGCACAAGTTGCACGTGGGCGGGTTCGGATCGCTGGGCGTCATCCTGGAGGCGACATTCAAGGTACGGCCGTTGCCGGAGGTGTCGGGTGCCGTCCTGCTCACCTGCGCCGATCTGCGCGCAGCGCACCGCGTGGCGCTGGACGTGTGGACCTCGTCGCTTCGTCCCGTGGCGATCGAGGTTCTCGCCGCTCCTGCCGCCAAGCTGTTGCCGCCCAAGTTGCTCGGCGTGCAGGGCGGGGCACTGGTGATCGTGGGGGTCGAGGGCAGCCGCGCGGCGTTCGAGCGCCACACCCGTCAACTCGACCAAGACTTCCGCGGCCGGGCCTCCGGTCAGGTCGCCGTCGAGAGTCAGGAAGCCGTCGCGCTGTGGCTTGCGCTGCGCGACGCGCAGGATGCTCACCGCGCGAACGTCACCGTACGCCTGGGCGCCCGGCCTCACGGTCTGCCGATCGTGCTGGACGAAATCGACGCCGAGCGGTTGGGCGCGACCGCAATCAACATGCACGCCGCGAACGGCATCGCGCGCATCGCGATGCCCCGCCCCACGGACACGGGCACCCTCGCCCGGCAGATTGCCGCCTGGCACACGCTGGCGGCGCGACAGCAGGGTTACGCGGTGGTTGAATCCGCGCCGCTGGATCTGCAGGACCGTGACGCCTTGCCGTGGGGGACCGTGCCGCATGGCCTCGGCCGCGCCATCAAGTCGGCCTTCGATCCGCTCGGGATCTTCAACCCAGGAAGGATGGTCGCATGAGCGCGCCCGGAACCAGTGAGCGCCCACCCGTCGGCGACGCACCTTCGTTCGAAACCATCGCCGCGTGCGTGCATTGCGGGCTCTGCCTCGAAGCGTGTCCGACGTACCGTGAGCTACGCGTGGAAATGGACTCGCCGCGCGGCCGCATCTACTTGATGAAGGGACTGATGCGCGGCACGCTTGCGCCCACGCCGTCGGTGCTCAAGCACCTCGATCAGTGCCTGGACTGCCGTGCGTGCGAAACCGCCTGCCCGTCGGGCGTGCATTATTCCGATATTCTCGAGCGCACTCGGACGACGCTGCAGCCAGGCCGCAAGCTGCCGCTGCTGTCGCGTCTGTTGCGCCGATTCGCGTTTGACCACCTGTTGCCCCGGCGCGCGGTGCAGTGGGTGGTGTTCAAACTCTTGTGGATTCAACAGACCCTCGGCCTTGCTCTTGTCGGTGCCTGGCTGGGGCGCAACAAGTTGTTGCCCGGCCGACTCTCCGCGGCGGCTGCCTCGGCACCCCACATTCCGTTCAGCTCGTTTCGTTCACGCCACTCGGCCAAGTTCGATTCACGTGTGGGGGCACTGGTGTTCCCGGCGCGCGGAAAACAAAAGCACAAGGTCGCGATGTTCTCGGGATGCGTGGCCGACCAACTATTCGCCGACGTCAACGAAGCGACGATCGAGGTGCTCACCCGCAACGGCTGCGAGGTGCATGTGCTCAAGGACGAGGGCTGCTGCGGCGCGCTTCACATCCACAACGGTGCCCGTAACCAGGCGAAGGATCTGGCGCGCGCGAACCTCCGCGCCTTCGATCCCGGGCGCTACGACGCCTTCGTGTCGAACGCGGCCGGTTGCAGCGCCGAATTGCGCCACTACGACGGCCTGCTCGACGGCGATCCTGAGGCGAAGAAATTCGCCGCCAAGGTCCGCGACATCGCGGAATGGCTGGTCGAAATTGGCTACACCCCGCCGCGTGCCGTGGGCGCGCTGTCGGGCAAGGTCGCCTACGACGAGCCATGCCACCTTTTGCACGCGCAAAAAATCAGCGCCCAGCCGCAGCAGTTGCTCGATGGTGTGCCGGGGATCGAACGCGTGCCGCTGGCCGAGGCCGACGCCTGCTGCGGCAGCGCAGGGTTTTATTCAATGTTGCAGCCGGCGCTCTCGGCGCAGGTCACGGCGCGCAAGATCGCGTGCGTCGGCAAAAGCGGCGCCGACATCATCGCCACCGGCAACCCAGGTTGCATCATGCAGATCCGCGCGGCGACGAAGGCTGCGGGCATGAAAGTCCGCGTCGCCCACCCGATCGAACTTCTGGCTGAGGCGTACCGGCGAGCGGACGGCGAGTAATATTACAGTCGACACGTCGTACGCGATCGCCCGCATGAACATGGTCATCCACGACATGGAAGTGACGAAGAACGACTTCAACGAGATCCTCGACGACCTCGCAAAGGTCGACGGCGACGCGCAGCGCCTGGACGGAGAACTGAAGGGGATCTTCGAGGGGCTCGGGTACAAGTGGGGGCGGTCGTGAGCAAAACCTCAAGTAAAGGTTTGAGGTCACAATTTGTGACCTCAAACGGAGGTGGTCGCAAAATGCGACCACCTCATCAGGATGCAACTCAGCCAGCAACTACCATCCTGCCGTTCGTATCCCTGGACAAGCGTATCCTCGATATCCGCGGACATCGGGTGATCGTCGACGCCGATCTTGCGGCGCTCTACGGAGTCACGACCAAGCGTCTTAACCAGCAGGTGAGCCGCAACCGGAACCGCTTCCCTGACGATTTCGTCCTGCGCCTGACGACGACGGAGAAGGCCGAGGTGGTTGCAAATTGTGACCACCTCCGGAAGCTCAAGTTCTCGCCCAGCCTGCCTTTTGCTTTCACGGAACACGGCGCGCTGATGGCCGCCGGCGTTCTGAACAGCGAAACTGCGGTTCAGGTCAGCATCCAGATAGTTCGAGTATTCATCCAGATGCGAAAGGCCATGGCCTCGAGCGAGCACCTGTCGCGCCGCCTCGACGAACTGGAAGGGCGATACGATCGGCAGTTTCGAGACGTATTCCAGGCAGTCCGTCGCCTCATGGTGCCGACGAAGGATCCAGGGAAACGGATTGGTTTTCGGGCATGACCGCGGAAACGATCGTGAGCCCAAGCGAAGAAGGTGGTCGCCAAATGCGACCACCCCGTGCGTTCCCCCGAACGGAGTCCGGTGCCCTCACTCCATGCGCGGTAGACTTGACGTGATCGTTCACGAGTTACTCCATCTGCGGGTCCGAAATCACGGCAAGCTCTTCCGCCGGTTGCTGGCGCTGTACGTACCGCATGCACGCGCGCCCCGTGGGTTGCCGGCGTGCGCCTTGTGACCCGGGCGACGCGCTAATCCGTGACCGCGAGGACGCCGGAGATCATCATGCCCATCGAGCAGCCGAAGCGAATCTCGCCGGATGCCTTGGGCGTGTAATTGACCTGCACGGTCTTGCCCAGCGGCAATTCGGTTTGGGCGTCCTGGCCGGCAAAAATGATTTCCTTGGCGCAGGTCTTATCGGTCGTGCGGGTGATCGCCAAGATCAAAGGCACGCCTTTTTTTGCCGGGATGCGACCGGGCACGAAGCCCGCTTCGGTCACCGCGAGTTCAACTCGGCCCGGAGTCGAGATCGGTGCCGGTGCCGGTGCCGGTGCCGGTGCCGGTGCCGGTGCCGGTGCCGCTTCCCTGCGGTTGCACGCCGCCGTAGAACCGAGGCCCATGATTCCCGCGATCAACCAGGCCTTGTAGCGCATGGGTGCCTATATATCACGCGCTCGCGGGACCGACGTACCCGCACTCGATCAGCAGGACTTGTACACGCTCGCGCGCAAGTACCGCGCACTCGAACAACTCCGCGGCCGCCGCGATCGCGGTGCCCCCGCCGCCACGCGCGATGAATTGCGCGCGCTCGCAACCGAGTTTCCCGGCTGCCTGCGCGAACTCGACACCCTGGGGCCGCTGGAGATCACCCGGCGAGCCCGGGCCTGCGATCTCGCTGCGACAGGCGCGAATGCCGGTAACGAGCCGTGGATGGCGTGGATCTGGACGTACCACCTGCTCATGCGCGCGGTGCTGACGCAGAAGCTGCGCGACACCAGGGCTCGCGCCGGAACTGCGGCGACGCTGAGTGCGCTGCGGGCGGACACCGGCATGGCGCTCTCGCTGAAGTTTGCGCGGCACGCGCTGCGGCCACCCGAAGGTCGCGTGGGCCCCGTGGTGCTGCGCGCCCTGGGCGAGCTTTTTGCCGAATCGCCCACGAAGATCGCCGAGACGTTGTTCCCGATCCGCCGCGCCTCACCCTGTCGCCTCGACTGATTGGTGGAGGTCAAAGGCGCGACCACGGAATCGCCGTCACCCGCTCGCTCAGCTGTTCGGGCACGCTGCAACGACAGACGACCAGTCCGCGCCGCGCGCGTGTCGGGTAGTCGTCAAGGAAAGTCTCAAGGTGGCGCGCGTCGTGCGTCGATGGCCGCTTGGTCCATTTCACCTCAATCGGGATGTCCTCGGTCGGGCTCTCCCAGACGAAGTCAACTTCCGCGCCACCCACGGTTTGCCAAAACGTGACCCTGTGGCCGCGGCCCCGATAG
>CAYSKR010000168.1:0-14455 GCA_964431675.1 uncultured Myxococcales bacterium | reverse complement strand
GTCATCCCAAACAGCGCGACGTTCAGCAGGTCCGCCTCGGAGGCGTACACGTGCTGAACTTGTCTGCTGGTCAACTCACGTGGCACCAGGTGTTCCTGGATGGCGTCCGTGTGGATGCGGTAATTGATCTTGGCGAGGGTGCGTTGAAAGCTCCATTCGCGGGAGGACGCGCGAGCCTCCTCGTCCTTGAGGCGCTGAAACTCTTTAATCAGGTAGAGCTTGAACTCGGGGCTCAGCCAGGAGCCAAACTCAAACGCGATGTCGCGATGGGCAAGGGTACCGCCATAGCGGCCCGCAGTGGCATGCAAGCCAACAGCCCCCGTGGCGTCGATCCACTTCTTCGCCGACAGGAAGAAGCTGTTACGGCCCGCGTCATTTTTAATTCCCTCGAATTCGAGGGAATTAAAACCTGGGTTGTTGAGCTGCTCCCAGACCCCCAGAAAAATGACGGTGTCCTTGCTCTTCAGCCACTGCTCGATCAGGGCGCCACCGCCATCGAAGTGCCTCACCATGTCGGTAAGCGAGATGTAGTCTTGGTCGTGGCGGGTTGCGACACCTACGGGCGTCCCTTGAACGACGATGCTGCGGCTCTTTCGCTCGGTCATGATGTTTCCCCGACGCGGCCAGTATCCACCAGCGCCCACTTGTTTCGAATGCCAGCGAGGCGCGGCGGTGAAATGGCGTGGACATCTGGCGTCACGGCGTCAAGCCGCAGATCGCGGCGCATCCTGGGTCTCCTCCCGCTTGCCGAGGCCAAGCGAGAAGATCACCACGATCATGATGGTCATGGTGGCGGCCAGAAACCACATGCCGCCCTGAAAGCCGCCGAGGCGCTTGTCGATGGTGCCGACCACGACGGGGCCGAGAAAGCCGCCAAGGTTGCCGACGCTATTGATCAGGCCGACGCAACCGGCCGCAGCCGTCTCGGTCAAGAACAGCGACGGCATGGCCCAGAACGGCGGCTGGTAGCCCTTCATGCCGCTGGTGGCGAGAATGTACAGGCCAAGGGTCACGGGCAGAAGGCCGAGCGAGAAGGGGGCGAGGGCAATCGAGATCGCGGCGACGGTCATGGGAACGATGGCGTGGAAGCGCCGCTCCTTGGTGCGGTCGGATCGCCACGACACGAACAACTGGCCCAGGAGTCCGCCAAGGGGCGGCAGCATGAGCACCACGGCCAGCGTGTTCAGATCGAGGTGGTACCAGCGTTCGAGAATGCTCGGCAAGAAAAACTCGGTGCCGTAGCTGGTGGTCACGCCGCAGAAGTAGGCGAAAGCGAGCAAGAGCACGCGCTTGTCGCGCAGGGCCTGGCCGAGCTTCATGTTGTTGCCGCGCTGGGCGCGGATGGCCTTTTCGCGCGCCAGGGTCGTCTCGAGCGCGGTCCGCTCCTCGTCGCTGAGCCACTTGGCCTGCCCCGGTCGGTCGGTCAGGAACAGCAAGACCAGGACGCCCAGGGGGACGGCGGGCAGGCCCCAGGCGATGTAGATCCACTGCCATCCCTTGAGTCCGAGCACGAGTGGGTGCAGCACGGTCACGCCGCCCACGACCTCGGAGATGCCGATCTTCACCAGTTGATTGCAGACCAGCGGGCTGAGCATCATCGCGACGGGTGACGCGATCATGATGTAGGCGATGGCGCGCGCGCGATCGCGCTGCGGGAACCAGTGCGTCAGGAAGACCAGCACGCCGGGGAAGAACCCGGCCTCGCACAGGCCGAGGAAGAAGCGCACGACGTAAAACTGTGCCGGCGTCTTCACCATCGCGGTGAGGCTGGCGACGATGCCCCAGGTGATCATGATGCGGCTGATCCATTTTCGCGCGCTCCAGCGCTCGACGATGATGGTGCCGGGAATTTCCAGCAGAAAATAGCCCAAAAAAAACATCCCAGCGCCGAATCCGATCACCTCGTTGTCAAACGCCGGCATGTCCTTGGACATGGTCAGCTTGGCAAAGGCCACGTTGGCGCGATCAACGTAAGCGATGACGTAACTCGCAAACAGCAGCGGAATCAGGCGCGCGTAAGCTTTGCGGCGCGCGCGGTCGAGCGCGGCCACATCGATGTCGACTTGGGCGGCCTGCACGCCGTCCAAGTTGGCCGATGGCGTCCCCGGCGTCAACTGTGCAGCGATGAAGTTCCGTTCAGAGGAGATCTCCGAATTTGTCGTCTTGTCGTAACCGTTCACCTGGGGGGACCGCCCGGCGCCATGCCCTTCCAGCTCCGTCCCGTCGCTGTCTTTTGCCTCTGCGTCCCCCCAAACCCCCGCTCGGTACCCCGGCAAAGCCGCGCCACCGAGCCACTTTCTCCGACGGGATTCGGTCATGGGCGTGAACGGTTACGTCTTGTCGAATCTGCAAAGTCCAGTAAGCTCAAGACTTGATGTCGAAGGTTCGAGGCTCGACCATTGCGCTGCTCACAACAGCGTTTTTGGTGGCTCAGATTTTTGGCGGCGTGCGTCTTGACGCCGTGGCTGAATATTGCGGCGATGGCAGGGCACCGCTGGGTGAGGACTCCGAGGATTCCGATTCACCCTCTAAACAGGAGTCGGCGGGGATTGTTCGTCGGGCTCTCAAAGAGAAGAGACTGCCTATCGGTGAGCGTGCGCCGGTTGTTTTCAGCGCCGCCGGGCCGAGTTCGGATGGCTGGTTTCACGCTCGCAAGGTTGATTCCAGGCCAGACCGCATCGCTCAAGGAGTGGTCGCGCCTCTGTATCTGACGAAGCGAAGCCTCCTCGTCTGAACGCGCAGCTCGTCGCTCCAGTCATTCACCACACGACGCGCGGATGTCGTCGGCCCATCGGGCCGGGACGTCACCCACACACAGCACGAGGATCCCATGCAGTCATTGAGTTCGTCACCTCAGTTTTCAGCAGAACAACCGTACCCGGACGATTCACCCGAGCCCGGGCTTGGCCGTAGCCAGAATGCACCTACCCGATCGAGGACGCGAGTCCGCGTTGCGGTCAGCGTGTTGCTCGTTGCCGGCGTGGGACTCGGCGCATTCGCCCTGTTCTCTCGAAAGGCCGTCCTTGGAACAGCCGTCCCGACCGATGAAAAGGAAGCCCCACATCTCGACGGCAACTTCATTCGCTTTGGTGACGGTTTCGCCAAGCGGGTGGGATTGTCGACGGTGCCAGCGCAACCCCGCCGCCTGTCTCCGGTCGTCCATGTAGCGGGTACGGTCACCTACGACGCCAGGAAATTCGCCGCGGTGGGCGCGCGAATTGCGGGCCGCGTGCGTCGCGTGCTCAAGGTCGAGGGAGATCACATTCGCCCGCACGAGGCGCTTGCGGAAATCGAGAGCGCCGATCTGGGTCGAGCCGAAGCCGGGGTCATGGCCGCGCGCGCGAAGGAGATGGCGGCCGATGCACACGGCAAGCGTGAGCGGCGCCTTGCCGACGCGCGCATCACCACCGAACGCGACGCGGAGCTTGCCAAGGCCGAACAAGAAGCGGCCCGTGCCGAGCGCATCGCGGCCGAGCGCACCGTGCAGGCGCTGGGGGGCGATCTCGTCGGCGAGCTCGGAGTCCTGGTCCTGCGCAGCCCGGTGGGCGGCAGAGTGGTGAGCGGGAAAATTGTGCGCGGCCAGACCGTCGAACCGCGCGACACCTTGTACCAGATCGCCGATCTCAGCTCGGTGTGGGTCGAGCTTGACGTGTTCGAGCGCGAGCTGGGCGCGGTCGCCGTCGGCGATGCCGTGCAGATCACGACTCAGGTCAGTCCGGGCACCATGATCAAGGGTCGGGTGGACCACATCGCGTCGGTGATCGATCTGCAAACGCGCAGCGCTCGGATTCGAGTCGTCGCGGAAAACAAGGATGGGACCTTGCGCCCAGGTCAGTCGGTCCAGGCTCGGATAACCACGACCGGACCCACCAGCGAGTTGCTGAGCGTGCCGCGCACCGCCATCACCCGCGTCGACGGGAAACCAACCGTCTTCGTGTTGCTCGACGCCCATACCGTCGAGCCTCGCGCCGTCGCGCTGGGCTCGGACGATGCTCAAGACGTGACGATCAGCGAGGGACTCCGAGGCGGCGAGCAGATCGTCGTGGGCGGGTTGTTCGCCCTCAAGTCGGAAATTTTCCGCTAGGCGGATCGCCCATGATCGAACAATGGGTCCTTGCCTCCATCAGGGCGCGTGGCGTCGTCCTGGTCTTGCTGGCCATGCTGCTGGCGGCCGGCGGCGTCGCGGCCGCGCGACTGCCGATCGATGCCATGCCCGACGTGACCACGGTGCAGGTTTCCGTGTTGACTCGCACCGGCGGTTTGTCCGCCGTCGAAGCGGAGGCAGCGATCAGTGTCCCCATCGAGAACGCGCTGAACGGCGTTCCGGGAATGGTCGAGCTGCGCAGCATGGCCGACGCGGGGGTATCGTCGGTAACGGTTGTCTTCAAGGACGGAACGAATCCTTGGTTCGCCCGGCAGTTGGTCGCCGAGCGCCTGCGTGGCATCGAACAAGAGCTGCCTCCGATGGCTTCGATGCCTGAACTCGCGCCGCTTTCCACGGGCCTCGGCGAAATCTACATGTTCGTGGTGCGCTCCACCCACCACACGCCCATGCAACTGCGCACGTTGCTCGACTGGGACATCGTTCCCCGTCTGCGTGGGGTCCCTGGCGTCACCGAGGTCAACACCATGGGTGGCGAGCTCAAACAATTTCAAGTCAAGGCCGATCCGCAGCGGCTGGCGGCGCACGGCGTGACGCTGGGTCAATTGATCACATCGCTGCGTATGGCGAACCAGAATGCCGGCGGCGGCTATCTGGACAGAGCATCGGAGAGCTACGTCGTTCGCGGTGAGGGATTGCTCAAAGACGAGGCCGAGATTGGCAACGTGATGGTCAGGGTCGAGGCCGGAGGTGCCCCCGTGCTGGTCAAGCACGTGGCCGAGGTTGCCGTGGGTTCCGCCCTGCGCTACGGCGTCATCACCCACGGTGGCAAGGGCGAGGCCGTCGCCGGCATCGTGATGATGTTGCTGGGCGCCAACAGCCGCGACGTCGTCATCGCGGTGGGAAGACGCGTGGAAGAGATTCGCAAGGATCTGCCCGCCGGTGCCTCGATTGACGTGATCTACGACCGTTCCGACTTCGTTGGTCGAACGCTCATGACCGTCGTGACGAACCTGGCCGAAGGCGTCGGGGTGGTGATGATCGTGCTCGCGCTGTTCCTCGGCAGCCTTCGTGGCGCACTGGCGGTCGTCCTTGGCATCCCGGCGGCGATGTCGGTCGCTCTGATTGGGATGAATGCATTCGGCGTGACCGGCGATCTCATGTCCTTGGGCGCGATCGACTTCGGCTTTCTCGTCGATGGGCCCATCGTCATCTTGGAAGCAGTGATTGCGGCAACCGCTGGCCAGAGGCTGGTCGGATCGTCACGGGCAAAGGCATACGGCGAAGTCGCACGGCTGTTGGTGCGACCGGTCGCCATGGCTGTGGCCGTGATCATGCTGGTGTATGTGCCGCTGTTAACTCTCGAAGGGGTCGAGGGCAAGATGTTCCGCCCCATGGCGATGACGATGGCCCTGGCTCTCGCCGGGGCGCTGCTCTACGCCGTCTTGTTTTTTCCTGCGGTGTTGACCACGCTGGTCCCGCCGCGCACGGACCACGGCCCGGCCTGGATGTCCGCGGTGGCCGAGGCGTACGCTCGCGTCGTCGTCGGTGCCATCGCGTGGCACCGGTGGCTTCTCGCAGGAGCGATGGCTGCGTTGCTGCTCGTCGGCTGGCGGTTCGCCGCGTCGGGTGCCGAGTTCGTCCCACGCATTTTTGAGGGCGATGCCGTCGTCACGATTCGCCGCGCGCCCAGCATTGCATTGGCCGAAGCCCGCGACCTCGATCTGCGCACCGAGAAGGTTCTGCACGCCTTCCCCGAAGTCATCACCACTCTCGGCATGACGGGCCGGGCGGAGGTCGCGATCGACGTGGTCGGTGCCGACAACACCGACATCTTCGTTCGCCTGCATCCTATCTCGACATGGACCAGTGCCGTGACCTTCGACGACCTCAGCGTCAAGATGAAGGCCGCGATTGAATCGCAAGTCCCCGGAACGTACGTATCCGTCTCTCAGCCCATCGAGGATCGCACCAACGAAATCATCAGCGGCTCGCGGGCGGACGTATCCATTCAGATCTTCGGCACCGAGTTGGAGGATCTTTCGCGGTTGGCAAGTGAAACGCGAGCCCTTCTGCGAGACATCGTCGGAACCGGCGACGTGCGCGTCGAGCGCATTCTGGGCCAGCCCATCATCAACGCCTCGGCCAACCGGCAGCGCCTGGCGACGCACGGAGTTCGCCTTGAGGATGCATTCACCGTCCTCGCGTCGATACGGGAAGGCGTGGACGTTGGAAAGATCTACGAAAGCCAGCGCCGCTTCGACCTGCGCGTGCTGCAGCCGCCAGCGACCGCGACGCCCGAAGGCCTGGCGGATCTACGCGTCGAAAACGCTGCGGGGCAAAGCGTTCCTCTGCGCGAGGTCCTGACCATCGCCGAAGTGGACGGTCCCGCATCTGTGCGGCGGGTCGACCGTCAGCGCGCGGTGCGAGTCGACGTCAACTTGCGCGGCCGCGATCTCGTCAGCTGGGTCGGCGAAGCGCAGGCGACGCTCAAGGCGAAACTGCCGCTGCCCGGTGGCTACCGCATCGAATGGGGTGGTCAGTTCAAGAATTTCGAGCGCGCTCAGGCCAGCTTGAAGGTGGTGATTCCCATCGTGGTGGCGATCATTTTCGCGATGTTGCTCATGACTTTTCGCGACGTCCGCATGGCACTGGCGGTCTTCGTCACCGTGCCGTTCGCGCTGACGGGCGGCATGCTTGGCCTGCTCTTGCGGGGCATGCCTTTCAGCCTGTCGGCTGCAGTTGGATTCATCGCGCTAGGTGGAGTTGCGGTCTTGAACGGCGTGGTGATTGGCCAGGCGGTGCTCACGCGTCTCACCGAAGGTCTCCCTCTTGTTCGCGCCGTCACGCAGGGATCGATCAGCGCGGTTCGCGCAGTGTTCACCACCACCGCGGCGGCGGCGCTTGGATTTCTTCCGATGGCCATGTCCAAGGGCGCGGGGGCCGAGGTTCAACAGCCCCTGGCCACTGCGGTTTCCGTTGGCGTCACGCTGGGAGCCGCGATCACCCTGCTGGTCTTGCCCGGGGTGCTCGTGATGCTCCTCCGCGACACCAAGCCCGTCCCTTCCGAATCCCCGAGCCCCGAGGCTTTGTCGTCATGAATAGCTTCTCCGCTGCAACTCGCCTTTTCCTCTCCATCGCGGGCGTTGTGTTGACCACAGCGCGTGTGTCGGCGGCACCCGCCGAAGCAGCCGAGCCCGCTCCGATCCAGCTCTCGCTGCCCGAGGCCATGGATCGCGCGGTGAAGACCGTCCCACAACTTGCCCTGGCCGAGCGGCGAGTCGCCGAAGCGTTGGCGACCGGGGTCGGCGCAGGCATTCGTCTTCCAGGCAATCCCCGACTGCAATTCGACGTGCGGCCGATGCTCGAATCGAGCCGTTTCGAGCGTTCTGGTTTTGCCGCTCAGCTCGATGTTCCGTTCGAAATCAGCAACGCCGCCGGGGCCAGGGTGGACGAGGCCGGACAAAGGGTCGAAGTTGCGCGAGCCGAAGGTGAGGTGTCACGGCTCGATGCGCGCCTGCTGGTGATGCGGGTCTACCTTGCGATGAAAACGGCGGAGCTGCGCATCGGCCATGCCCGACAGGCAGTATCCATCGGCGAGCGTCTGAAGCACGTCGCGAAAGAACGGCAGGCCGCCGGTGCGGGCAGCGATATCGAAGTCATGTCGGCACAAGTCGAGAGGACGATCAGTGCGACCGCGCTGATCGAGGCCGAGGCCGATCGGTTCTCGGCGGAAACGACGCTGAGGTTCTTGCTGGCGATCGATCACTCGATTCCCGTTGTTCTGAGCACCGCAATCGACGAACCGCCAGCACTGCCGGTGCCCGCCGTTCTTGTCGAATTCGCCCAGCACATGCGACCCGATCTGGCCGTGATCCAGCGTCGCATCGCCTTGCTGGAGGCATCGGACACCAGGCTGCGGCGCGAGGCACATCCTCGGATTGGCGCGTTCACTGGCATCGACGCCGCGCCCGAATCGCCTCGATTCGGCTTTGTGGGTTTGACGGTCGATCTCCCGGTTGCTCAACGCAACCAGGGCCCTAGGGCCGTGGTTGCAGCCACGCGGCAGAGCGAAGAGACGTTGCTCGACGTGGAGCGCCGATCACTCAAGAGCGGCATCGCCAGTCAGCATGCGCGTTACGAAGCGCGTCGGCAGCAGGTCGAACTGTTGACGCAGGAAGGCCTGCCGGCCGCTGCTCGGCGGTTGGCGCTCGTCGAAACCGGGTGGCAGGCAGGGCGCTTCGATGTCTTTCGGGTCACGACCGCCGCGCACGATCTGGTTCGCCTGCGCGACCAGCATCTTGTCGCACTGGTTGAAGCCTGGAATGCACGCATTGTGATCGAGCGTTTGACCGGAGGCTGGCCCGCCTTACAGACTCCGGCCCCATGAGGCGTGTTTTTTCCGTGACACTGACCTTGCTTGTCGCCCTGGTGACCGTCGTCCTGGGCAATCGACGGACCGGTTTCGCCCGAGGCGAGGAGGCTGCGGCGCCCATCGGTCCGGCTGCGCCGAAGTCGTCGGACCGCGATCCGGGTGCCGGCAAGAGTCCCCTTGTGTTCAAGGGGCGGATCTTCTCGCGGCTGGCGTTCGAGAAAATCGATGGAGGTGCCTCGGATGGCAGTTTGGATTTGTCTGTTCCTAGCGCTCGCCTTGGGTTTCGGTACAAGGCGACGGACGTCCTTTTCATCGAAACCGAGGTCGACCTCTCGTCGTCGCCCATTCTGAAAGACGCCATCATTGAGGGGAAGTGGACGTGGGTATCCGTCACGGCGGGACAGTTCAAGGTGCCCATCTCGAGCATCGAAATGGAGTCGCCATGGAAGTTGCCGATGGCTCGCCGCGGGCTCCTGCACGACTTGCTGGTGGACCAGATGCAGATCGCAGGGCGGCGCCCCGGAGTTGCCGCCGAGGTGTACATCGGGCGAGGGGTGCTCAGTCCGCGTCTCACGGTGGGAGCCTTCCAGGCGTCCTACTGGGACCCCAAAGGCAGTTTTAAATTCGCCAAAGAGGCCTCACTGCACAACCAGAGCCTGGCGGCCAGACTGAGGCTGGGTTCCAAGCGACTTGAGGTTGGATTGAACGGCGAATTGCGGTCGTTTCTCTCGGACGGAATGAAGGCGTACAACCGATTCTGGACCGCAGGTGGCGACGTCACGTTGGACCTGTCGGTGTGGGGTTACGGGTTGCGTGCATGGGTCGAGGGTCTCGCGGGATCGACGTGGATGGACGCGAAACTGTGGGATGACACGTTCTCGACCTTTCTTTCGGCCCGAGCCATCGTGGCGCTGCGGATTGGCGGAGGCACCAAGGGTGATGGGTACGTGGAACCATTCGCAACGTTTGGAGTGCTCGACCCAGACCGCAGCGTAGATCGCGATGTGATCACCGAGGCGGTGGTCGGGCTAAACGTGGGTCACTGGCGAAGGTTGCGCCTGACGTTGCAGGGCGAGTGGATTCGCGTGGGAATCAACAAGCCGGGTTACTTGGCGGGCGAGGGCCGTGGCCCGGTCGCGGCCGATGCGACAAATGTTGTCATGCAGGTTGGCGCGGCGTTCTAGGCCGGTCGCGTCAACTGCCGATCTCGACGGTGCGGCGCCACCGCACGCTCAGCAATGATTCGAGCAGCACGATGGCGATGAGCAGGCCTGCAAGGCCGTGCCACAACTCGACGCGGCGCTTTGGCATTTGGCCCGCGGCGGCGACCTTGACGCTGGCCCGATCGGGCCGAAGCGCGGGGGGAAGACGAGTGGGATCGGATTCGCGTGGATCAAGATTGACCACGAAGCCGCTTTCGGGCTGTGGCATCGCCGTGCCGTCGAAGCCGACGGTGCGCACCTGGTGGAACCCGAGCGTCGTCGTGTCCGTAAAAGACACGGTTCTTGCGCCGTTGCCGCGTTCTTGTTTGGTGACCCAGATGCTTCCGTCCGGCTTGACGATTTCCAGACGGCTCGTGTCTGCGCCGATCTCGAGCTCGAGCGACTGACCCGCGAGGATGTCGGCAGGCTTGCCCTGAGCGCCCACGCCCGAGAGTCGCCGCGCCGCCTCGATGACCAGGGGCAAAAAGCCGGGATGAATTGCCAGGTCGGTCCAGTCGCGGTCGATGGTGCTGGCGAGCAGCAGAACGCGCCCGCGGCCGACTTGTTTTTCCACCAGCGCGGGCGCACCGTTTTCGAAGCGCAGCACGACGCTGTGCGTGGCCGCGTCCGGTACCGGGTCGAGCAGCATGAGCTTGAAAAAACGGGCGGCGGCGAGTCCCTCGCCATGGGCGGCAAATGAGGCGAGCAGTGGATGCTTGCGGTCGATGGGCGCGAGGCGCTCGGCCGGCCGGTTGTCGATGGTTTCACCGGCGCTTTGTCCGGGCATGGCCGATGCTGTCCGAGTGACGCCGAGAGGTTGGGGCAGCACCCGCGCCAGGCGTTCGTTCCACAGCGCCGTGTCGACCCGATTGCCGACCGACAGGAACAGCCCGCCGCCGGCCTCAACGAATCGGGTGAGCGCCCGCCCGAGGTCCACGCTGGGCTGGCCGACGTTCGCCAGAAACACCACGTTGTAGTTCGCCAGGCCGCCCAAGGGCACGTCGTCCGGAAGGACCGTGGTCATTGATCCGGCTCCCTCGCCGGCCTTGAGCGCTCGCTCAAGAAAGAACACCTCGTCCTCGGTGCTGACGGTGCGCGCGTCACCGTTGATCACGAGCGCTCGCACCGTGCGCGCCATCGACACGCGGGCACCTCGAACATCGTCGAGTGCAAAGGCATCGGCATCGAGCTCGATTTGCACCTCGTGCGTGCCCCCCGCGTTGCCGAGCAAGGTGACGAAACGCTTGCGCGCCCGTCCTCCCGGTGCAAGGTCGACGTCGGCTTGCGCTTTGACGGCACCATCGATCTTCAGCCTGACCGGCAGCGCGGTTGCGCCGTCGCCGGTGAAATCCACGATCTCCGCGGTCACCGCCACCATTCCGGCACCAGCCTCCGGAGCAGGCTCGATGCCGACGGCCACCACCGCGCGGTTGGGCGATGGTGTTTCCGCCCCCACGTCGATAATCTGCACGTCCGGGCCGCCGGTGATGGCTGGTGGAGCGTCGTCGCCCCAGCCGGCGGCTTGCAGGTCGGTCAGGACAAAGATGCGACGCTCGGGCCGGGGCGACGACGCCAGCACCAGCGCGGCCCGGCGCATGACCTCGGGGAAGTCGGCGACGCGCGCGGTGGCGTGGACGGTGTCGAGCTTGGCGTTCACGCGCGACTTCTCGGCGGTGAGTTCGGCGACTGGGTTGTCGACGTTGCCGGTCGCGAACATCAGCGCCACCTCGGAGTCACTTGGCAGTGAAGAGACGATGGTGCGCGCGCGATCCCTGGCCGCGTCAAAGAGCGTCTCGCCGCCGCGGCGTCGCCACATGCTGGCCGAGTCGTCGAGGACGATGACCGCGCTCTGGCTCGAAAAGCTGAAATCCGGCAAGTCAGCGGGCCGCAGCGCGAACGGCCGGGCGAACATGAGCGGCAGGCTCGCGGCCATGGCGGTGCGCGCCAGCAGCAGCAGGATTTCGCGGAGGCGGCGCCGCGCGGAGATGCGCTTTTCCGATCGCAAGAGCAGCACCATGGCGGCGAAGCGGACCGGATGCGCCCGCCGCTTGCCGATGAGATGGACCAGCCATGGGATTGCTGCGGCGAGTAGTCCAAGCAGCATGGACGGTGCGATGAAGTTCATGGCGCGGGGTTCTAGCGGCGGCCTTTTTGACGGCCGACGAGAAAGGCACGCAGAACCTTGGCCGGTGGCGTGTCGGTGGTGCAGAAACGGTATTCCACCTGTCCTTCGAGGCAGATTTTCCGCCAGCGCTCGCGGAAGCTCGTCGATTCGCGGGCGAAGGCAGCTTGCAGGTCGGTGGCGTCCGCCAGGATCTTGCGGTTGTCGCCGGGCTCGACGCCCTCGAAGAACGTCAGATCGTCGAAGGGCAGGGCCACCTCGTCCGGATCAAGGATGTGGAACACCACGACGTCGTGCCCGCGTGCGCGAAGATGGCGCAGGCGCGTCGCCAATTCGGGGACGTCGTCCCTTGCCGCGGCGGCACTTTCTGCCGCGTCGGCATCCAGCAGATCGGTGAACAGCACGAGCAGGCCACGCCGGTCGGCGACTTCGCCCAACTTGCCCAGGATCTTCGGCCAGTCGGCGGTTCCGGCCGGGCGGCACGTCTCGAGCTGGGCAAAGATCTCGCGCACCTGGCCGCTGCGGGTCGATGGTGGCAGGTATCGTGTACCCTCGTCGTCGGCATCGCCGCCGAACGTCAGCAAGCCGGCCGCGTCGCCCTGCTGGCCAAGCAGGTACGCCAGCGCCGCCGCCAGCGTGCTCGCATACTCAAGCTTGGTGGTGCCGCGCCGTCCGTAGCCCATCGAGGCCGATGCATCGACGACCAGAAACGTGCGCATCTCGGTCTCGTCCTCGAAGCGCTTGACGTAGTAGCGATCGACGCGGCCGACGGCCTTCCAGTCGATACGCCTGATTTCGTCACCGGGCGCGTATTCTTTGTGCTCGGTGAACTCCATCGACGTGCCGGCGTGCAAGTTGTGGTGCATGCCGGCGAAGGCGCCTTCGACCACGACGCGGGCCCGCACCGCCAGGCCACTTTGTCGGGCAAGCTCCCGCGGATCGGTTGCCGCTGCGGCCGTTGGCGCCGTGGCCATCGCGTCACTCCGGGCGGACGTGGTCGAGCACGCTTTGAATGATGGCGCGCGCATCCACCGCGTCGGCCTCGGCGTGAAAGTTTGGCACCACGCGGTGTACGAGGACCGGCAACGCCAGCGCTTGCACGTCGTCGGTCGACGCCGCGTACCGGCCATTCAGGATCGCGCGGGCCTTGGCCGCCAGGACCAGGTTCTGCGACGCGCGCGGGCCCGCACCCCAGGACACGTAATTCTTCACGGCGTCGATGGTGGTGCCGGCACCGTTCGCAGATTTTTCCGGGCGCGTCGCCCGGCACAGCGCCACCGCGTAGCGCAACACGTGGTCGGCGGCCGGGACGCGCAGCACGACGTCTTGCAGTTCCAGGATGCGTGCGGGCGAGAGCACCTTGCGCACGGCCTGCTTGGTGGCGGTCGTCGTCTGACTGACGATGCGAATTTCTTCTTGCAAGCTGGGGTAGCCCACGTCGATGCGGAACATGAAGCGGTCGAGTTGCGCCTCGGGCAAAGGGTAGGTGCCCTCCTGCTCGATCGGGTTTTGCGTCGCGAAGACAAGAAACGGCAACGGCAGATCGTACGTCGTGCCGCCCGCCGACACGCGGTACTCCTGCATCGACTGGAGCAGCGCGGCCTGCGTCTTGGGCGGCGTGCGGTTGATCTCGTCGGCGAGAATGATGTGCGCGAACAGCGGCCCACGCACGAACCGGAACACGCGCCGACCGGTGGTGCGATCCTCTTCCAGCACATCCGATCCCGTGATGTCCGAAGGCATGAGATCCGGCGTGAACTGGATGCGCCCGAAGGACAGATCGAGCACGTCGGCCAGCGTCTGGATGAGCAGCGTCTTGGCCAGGCCGGGCACGCCCACGAACAGGCAGTGTCCGCGCGAGAACAGCGCGATGAGCAGGTGTTCGATGACCGAATCCTGACCAACGATGCGCTTGCCGATCTCCGTCTGCAAGGCGTTGCGTGCCGCAGCCAGATCTTGCGCCGCGCGCATATCTGGCTCGGAATCCCCGGGCACCGGGGTCAACTCATCTTGTGCCGCCAGCGACTCGGCCATCGCGGAAGAATGCCACGTGCCGCCCAGCAGAGCGAGCGGCGATTCCGGCAGCGCAGGGGCGGTAGGGGTATCACCTGAGTTTCTGGAGCTCTTGGAGCACGTCCGTCGCCTTGGTCCGATCGCCGTGCCCCTTGCTGATCTTGGCGAAGCGAATGACGCCTTTCTTGTCCACGATGAACGTCGACGGATAGGCGGTTTCCTTGGGCGCATCCCACCGGAGCGCGTAGGCGTTTACCAGCGTGTACGCGGGATCGAGGACGTACAGGAAGTCCTTGGGCCACTGCTTGCCCTTCCACTGGGCGAACTCATCAGCATGCGCCGTGAGGCCCTCTGCGGGCCCCGGGTAGACGAACACGACCCGCGCCTTGGCTTCCGAGAAGCTGCCCGCCGCCGTGATGTAGTCATGCACCTGCCGATCACAGACGGGGCATTGGTAGCTTACCCAGCCGCGCAAGACGACGAGCACCACGGTTTCCTTGGACACCAACTTGGCGAGACGAACCGCCTGGCCATCGAGGCTCTTGAGCGAGAAATCCGGAGCCTTGTCACCGACGTTCGGTGGCGAAGTGGCATTCGCGGCAATCGGGACGGCGCACATGACGATCAGGAAGGTCAATAGA
>CAYSKR010000167.1:0-16888 GCA_964431675.1 uncultured Myxococcales bacterium | reverse complement strand
CCATCCGGCGCTGGAACGGATTCGTCGGCACCTGGAGCATGGCGGCGAGCGGGACGACGGAAGGTTTCCACTGCGTGTGGGGGAGCGGGTCGAGCGATGTCTGGGCCGTCGGCTATGGTGGCATCATCACGCACTGGAACGGAACCTCCTGGAGTGTGGTGGCGAGCGGGACGCAGAATGATCTCTGGTCCGGTGTGTGGGGGAGCGGGCCGCGCGACGTCTGGGTCGTCGGCGACAAGGGCACCATCCGGCACTGGAACGGAACCTCCTGGAGTGTGGTGGCGAGCGGGACGCAGAATGATCTCGTCGGGACGTGGGGGAGCGGGTCGCGCGACGTCTGGGTCGTCGGTGATAAGGGCACCATCCTGCGCCACCAGCCATGAAAAGACCGCCGACCAACGCGCTGCCCGCGTGTAAGTGACTTGTCCCTGGCGACAGGCCCACAGGCACCGCTCGCCTTGACGGCGAGCACGGGATTCGATATGCGACCACCGAGTTTTTGTCGCCATGTTGACCCTGATCGCCACCGCCGTCGCTGAAGTGGCTACCGCAGCGCCCCAGGCCGAGGAGCAGCAACTCCTCGACCTCGACGCATCGGTCCTGGTCACCCTGGGTCTGTTCCTTCTGCTCGCGGTCGTGCTGTCGCGTTGGCTGTGGAAGCCGTACCTGCGGATCCGCACCGATCGAACCCAGCGGGTCGAAGGGTACAAGGACCAGGCCGTTCGGCTGGACAAGGAAGCCGCTGACCGGTTGGCCAAGGTGCAGGCCGATCTCGCACAAGCTCGGCGCGAGGGCAGCGTTGAGCGCGCGCGATCCCGCGCAGAAGGGCAGTCCCGGGAGCAGGTGATTCTTGCCCAGGCTCAGGCCCAGGCAGAGCGCGCGCTCGGCCTGGCCCGCGCCCAGGTCGAAGCCGCAATGGTGCGCGAGAAAGCGACGTTGACCACTCGCGCCCAAGCGCTGGGGCGCACCGCCGCCGAGCGCGTCCTTGGACGAAGGCTGGCACCGTGAAGCACCTGGCACGTTGCTTGTTGGTGGTTGGCGTGCTTGGGGCGACCACCTGGGCAAGCGCCGAGGAGCCGCAAGAGCACGGCGGACAGGCCGCTGAACATGGTGCCGGGCTTCGCGGCGCCGGGCTTCGCGGCGCTGGGCTTCGCGGCGCTGGGCACCACGGCATCGACGCGACCAAGCTGGCGCTGCAGCTGCTCAATTTCGGCGTCCTTCTGTTTGTGCTGATCAAGTTTGGCGGCGGTGCCATGAACAAGGCCCTGGGCGCGCGGCACGAGCAACTCAAGCAGGATCTCGAGGAGGCCACCGCGCTCAAGACGGCGGCCGAGGGACGTTTGGCCGAGAACCAGGGTCGGCTGGCGAACATCGAGCGCGAGATCGCCGCGATGCGCGCTTCCATCCGGCAGGAAGCCGAGCTGGAGCAAAGTCGGCTGGTCGCGGCGGCCGAGGAAAGGGCCAAGCGGGTGCAGCAGGAAACCACATTCTTGCTGGAACAACTGGTCAAGGAAGCCGAGGCCCGCTTCCGACACGAGGTCAGTGAGGCCGCGTTGAAAGTGGCCGAGGACGCCTTGCGCCGCGCGGTTACCGAGGACGACGAGCAGCGCCTCGCGACCTCCTTCGTGGCCGACCTGCTGCGCCGCGATGACGCCACCGGAGGCACGGCCTGATGGCGACCGGTGCAGGTTCGGTCGCCCGGCGTTACGCGCGGGCGCTTTTTCAGATTGGCGTCGACCGGGGCACGTTCGAGGCGTTCGGCCGCGAGCTGGACGCGATCGCCGGCGTGATCGACGGTTCCACCGACTTGCGGCAGGCCCTGGCGAATCCGATCTTTCGCATGCACCAGCGGCGAGCGGTGCTCGATGAGCTGCTGCCCCGCCTCGCGCCCAGCCGTGAAGTTCAATCGTTTGCCCTGCTGCTGCTTGATCGCGGCCGAATTTCGATCTTGCCCACGGCGGCCCGAGCCTACGCCGAGATGGTCGACGTTCAGCTTGGGCGCGTGCGCGCCACCATCACCGCCGCTCGTGTGCTCGATGGCGCGACCGCGCAGCGCCTCAAAGAAGTGCTGGCGCAGCGCACCGGAAAACAGGTGATCGCGACCTTTGCGGTCGACCCCGAGTTGATTGGCGGCATCGTGGCGAAGGTGGGCGACCTCGTCCTCGACGGCAGCCTCCGAGCTCGCCTTGAAAGTCTTCGACAGAAAGTCTTGCACTGAAGCCTACCCAGCAGGAAAAGACCACACCATGACGATGCAAATTCGCGCCGAGGAAATCAGCCAGATCATCCGCAAAGAGATCGAAGACTTTGACCAGAAAGTTGCGGTCAGTGAGACCGGCACCGTGTTGCAGACGGGCGACGGCATCGCGCGCGTCTACGGCCTGCAATCGGCCATGGCCGGCGAGTTGCTCGATTTCGGCAAGGGGGTCGTGGGCCTGGTCCTCAACCTCGAAGAGGACAACGTCGGCGTCGTGTTGCTCGGCAACTACGAGGCCATCCGCGAGGGCGACGTGGTCAAGCGCACCGGCCGCATCGCCGAGGTGCCCGCCGGTGAGGCGCTGGTGGGCCGCGTGGTCAACGCGCTTGGCCAGCCGGTCGATGGCAAGGGGCCGATCGACACCAAGACCTTCCGCAAGATCGAGATCAAAGCCCCGGGCATCATCGCGCGCAAGTCCGTGCACGAGCCGATGCAAACCGGCATCAAGGCCATCGACGCGATGATTCCGATCGGCCGCGGGCAGCGCGAGCTCATCATCGGCGACCGGCAGACCGGCAAGACGGCGGTCGCCATCGACACGATCCTTAACCAAAAGGGCCAGGACGTTTTCTGTTTCTACGTCGCGATTGGCCAGAAGCAGTCGACCGTGGCTGCGGTGGTCGACAAGCTGCGCGAGTCGGGTGCCATGGCCTACACGACCGTGGTCGTCGCGACCGCATCGGAGTCGGCGCCGCTGCAGTTCCTGGCACCCTATGCCGGCGTGACCATGGCCGAGTATTTCCGCGACAGCGGGCGGCACGCGCTCATCGTGTACGACGATCTGTCGAAGCAGGCGGTGGCTTACCGGCAGCTATCGTTGCTGTTGCGGCGCCCCCCGGGGCGCGAGGCGTACCCCGGCGACGTGTTTTACCTGCACTCGCGTCTGCTCGAGCGGGCGGCGAAGCTGAGCGACAAGGAGGGCGGCGGCTCGCTAACCGCGTTGCCAATCATCGAAACTCAGGCCGGCGACGTGTCGGCGTACATCCCGACCAACGTCATTTCGATCACCGACGGACAGATTTACCTCGAAAGCGATCTGTTCTACTCGGGCCAGCGTCCCGCCGTGAACGTCGGTCTGTCGGTCAGCCGGGTCGGTGGCGCGGCGCAGACCGCCGCGATGAAAAAGGTCGCCGGCAAGCTGCGCCTCGAATTGGCGCAATACCGTGCGCTCGCGGCGTTCGCGCAGTTCGGCTCGGATCTGGACAAGGCCACGCAGCAGCAGCTCGCCCGGGGCGCACGCATGACCGAGATGCTCAAGCAGGGACAATACGTCCCCCTGTCCACCGCCAAACAGGTTCTCATCCTGTTCGCTGGCACCAACGGCTTCGTCGACGCGTTGCCGATCGATGCGCTCGGGCGCTATGAGCGCGACCTTTACGCCTTCGTCGACGCACGCCACCCGAACCTGTGGACCGACCTGACCTCGAAAGGCACGAGCGGCAAGGAGTACGACGGACTCGCGACGCAAATGAAGTCCGTCCTGGCCGAGTTCGGCAAGCAGTTCGCGCCCGACGCCAAGAACGCATAAGAGCACCGCATGCCCTCGCTGAAAGCCGTCCGCACGCGCATCATCTCCGTCCGATCGACGGCGAAGATCACGCGCGCCATGAAGCTGGTCGCCGCCGCGAAGCTGCGCCGAGCGCAGGACGCCATCGTGGCGGCGCGGCCCTACGCGACCGCGCTGGCCGAAGCCGTGGGCGAAGTGGCGACCCGCGCCGGTACCGACGCGCACCCGATGCTCACGCCGCGCGAGGGACGCCGGATTGCCATCGTGGCGCTGACGTCGGATCGCGGCCTGTGTGGCGGATTCAACGCCAACGTGTGCCGGGCGACGCAACGTCTGGTGGACTTAACCAACCGCGGTGGCGAGGCCAATGAGACACGCCTGGAGGTGGTTGGGCGCAAGGGACGCGACTACTTCCGCCGCCGCAAGGTGAACATCGCGCACGAGTTTGGCGGGGTCACCGGAAACGTCACCCTCCCACGCGCGAAAGAAATCGCGGGGCTGCTCAGCGACGACTTTCTCGCCGGTCGCATCGATGGCGTGGTGATCGTTTACAACGAGTTCAAGTCCGCCATGTCGCAGACCGTGCGCACCGAGGCGTTGCTTCCGGTTCCCGCGGGTAAGCTGGGCAGCGCCGCTGGCGGTGCCGGTGACTTTACCTACGAGCCCAGCAAGGAAGAGCTCCTGTCGCTGCTGTTGCCCCTGTACGTGGAGTCACAGATTCATCGCGCCATGCTCGATTCGATCGCGTCCGAGTTCGGTGCCCGGATGAGTGCGATGGAAAACGCCACCAAGAGCGCGGACGAAATGATCGGCCGCCTGACCCTCCAGTACAACCGCGCCCGCCAGGCCTCGATCACGAAAGAGTTGATGGAGATCGTCGGCGGTGCAGAAGCCTTGAAAGGATAAGGATAGGAGCCATGAGCACGAACGGTCAGCAGGCAAACCAGGGAACCATCGTTCA
The DNA here is from genome assembly GCA_964431675.1 of uncultured Myxococcales bacterium. Classification (GTDB taxonomy): domain Bacteria; phylum Myxococcota_A; class Polyangia; order Fen-1088; family Fen-1088; genus CAYSKR01. The sequence goes on along the minus strand of CAYSKR010000167.1, from coordinate 12,163 downwards.
GGTCATCGGGCCCGTCATCGACGTGGCGTTCTCGGGCGCCGACTTGCCCGAGATCAACACCGCGCTCACGATCACCAACCCGTCGATTGACAACATGCCCGACAACCTGATCGTCGAAGTTGCCCAGCACCTCGGCGAGCGCACGGTGCGCTGCGTGGCCATGGACACGACCGACGGCCTGGTGCGCGGCATGCCGGTCAAGAACACTGGCTCGCCCATCATGATGCCGGTCGGCAAGGAAGTGCTCGGGCGCATCATCAACGTCGTCGGCCGTCCCGTCGATCAACTAGGTCCCCTCGTCGCCAAGAACTTCCTTCCCATCCATCGGCCAGCGCCGAAATTCGTGGATCAGTCGGTCAAGGTTGAGATGTTCGAGACCGGCATCAAGGTCGTCGATTTGCTCGCGCCTTATCGCCGCGGTGGCAAGATCGGATTGTTCGGCGGTGCCGGCGTCGGCAAGACCGTGCTCATCATGGAGCTCATCAACAACGTCGCGAAGAAGCACGGTGGGTTCTCCGTGTTCGCGGGCGTCGGAGAGCGCACCCGTGAAGGACGCGACCTTTACAACGAGATGAGCGAGTCCAAGCTGTCGTCCGGTGACCCGGTCATTTCCCGAGCCGCGCTCATCTACGGCCAGATGAACGAGCCCCCCGGCGCGCGCGCCCGCGTGGGCCTGTCCGCGCTGACGGTGGCCGAGTACTTCCGCGACCAGGAAGGTCAGGACGTGCTGCTATTCATCGACAACATCTTCCGCTTCACCCAGGCCGGCTCGGAGGTTTCCGCGTTGCTCGGTCGCATTCCCAGCGCCGTCGGCTACCAGCCAACGCTGGCCACCGAGATGGGCGTGTTGCAAGAGCGCATCACCTCGACCAGCAAGGGATCTATCACGTCGGTGCAAGCCATCTACGTCCCCGCCGACGACTTGACCGACCCGGCACCGGCGACCGCCTTCGCTCACCTCGACGCCACCACCGTTCTGTCGCGATCAATCGCCGAGATCGGCATCTACCCTGCGGTCGATCCGCTCGACTCGACCTCGACCATTTTAGCCCCGAACGTTGTCGGTGCCGAACACTACGCGGTGGCGCGCGGCGTGCAGAAGATCCTGCAGCGCTACAAGGAACTCATCGACATCATCGCCATCCTCGGCATGGACGAACTGTCCGAGGACGACCGTCTCGCGGTGTCGCGCGCGCGCAAGATTCAGCGCTTCCTGTCGCAGCCGTTCCACGTCGCCGAGACCTTCACGGGAACGCCCGGCAAGTACGTCGAAGTCAAGGACACCATCTCGGGCTTCAAGGAGATCATCGACGGCCGCTGCGACGACATCCCCGAGCAGGCCTTCTTCATGATGGGCAGCCTTGACGAGGTGCGCGCCCGCGCCGCCGAGCTGGCCAAGGAAGCCGCCTAGCGCACGCGCATGCGTCTTTCGCTCACCACGCCTGGCGGTTCACTGGTTGACACCGAGGTCGACGAGATCGTCGCGCCCGGCGCCGTGGGAGAGTTCGGGGTGTTGCCCGGACACATTCCCTTTCTCTGCGCGCTCAAGCCGGGCGTGCTCGCGTGTCACAACCACGGGCAGGGCCACGCGCCGAAGTTCTACGCCGTCGGCCAGGGCGTGCTTCAGGTCGTCCGCAGCGGCGAGCATGACAAGATCATCGTGCTCGTCGATCAGGCAATTGGGGCAAGCGAGATACAGACCGAGGCCGCCGCCACCGAGCTCGCCGGCCTCGATCGAGAGATAGCGGCCTGGAAGAGCGACGACGCCGGTAGCCTGCCTGCCCTGATCTCGCGGCGCGACTGGGCGGCGGCGCAGGTGAACGCGGCCGCCCGCGTCGGCACCAATAACTGAAAGCCTGTCCAGGACGAACTCGTGCGTTTTTTTGTCACGTGCGCCAAGGGCACCGAAGGCCCCCTGCGGCGCGAGCTGGTGTCGCTGCGAATCCGCGCACCGAAGGGCGAAAGTGGCGGCGTCTCGTTCGAGGGCAGTTTCACCGACGCGATGAAGGCCTGCCTGTGGTCGCGTGTGGCGATGCGCGTCCTGCTTGAAGTCGCGGCGTTCGAGGCACCAGACGCCAAGGCCCTGTACGCTGGCGCGCGCGGCGTCGACTGGCGGGCGTGGTGTACGGCGCAGACCACCATCGCCGTGAGTTCCACCGTGCGCGACAACCCGGAGCTGCATCACTCGGGGTTCTCCGCGCTCAAGGTCAAGGACGCGGTCGTGGACGCTCTGCGCGACAAGCTGGGGACCCGGCCCAACGTCAATCCGACCGATCCCGACGTGTCGATCGTGCTGCACCTCGTCGGCCGCAACGCACGCCTGTACCTCGACCTGGCGGGCGAGCCCCTGCACCGGCGCGGCTACCGCGTGGCGATGGTGGACGCGCCCCTCAAGGAAACCCTCGCTGCCGCGGTGCTGATGCTGGGAGGCGTGAACGCGGGAGCACGGTTGCGCGATCCGATGTGCGGGTCGGGGACCTTCGCCATCGAGCACGCCCTGCAAAGTCGGCGCATCGCCCCCGGCTTGCGGCGCACCTTTGGCTTCCTGCGCTGGCCGGACCCGGCCCCCCGGTTGGGTTGGCCGCATTTGCAAAACGAGGCCCGCGCGGTCGCCCTGCCCGCGTGCGAGGCCCCCATCGGCGCGAGCGACGTCGATCCGACCGCCGTCGCGGCCGCGCGCAAGAACGCGCAGAAGGCCGGCGTCGAGGCGGACATCTCGTTCGCCGTGGCTGACGCCCGCGATTTCAAAGCCAGCGATGGCCCAGGCTCGATCGTGGCCAACCCGCCGTATGGCGAGCGGCTCACGCACCGCGACCTCGTCGGCCTTTACGAGGCGATCACCCGCGCGTTTCGCCACGCCCATGGCTGGCAACTGTGCGCCCTGGTCGCCAATCCCGCGTTCTCCGTGGCGGTCGGCGACAGACCGCGGGTGTCGCACAAGCTGTGGAACGGCCCACTGCAAGCGCGCCTCCTCGTCTACGATCTGTAAGGCGCGGCCCGCCGACGCTATCTTCGGAAATGCAGGGGATACTTGAACCTCTGCCGGTCGACCGAAAACCTTGGGAACTGCAACGCCCGCGCGCTGTCGATGAGGCAGCCGGCCAGTGCGGTTCCCGCCAGACGCCCCTCGACGTCTGCCGTCACGACGATCCCCTTGCCGCTGACCTCGAACGCCAGCGTCGCGGTGCCCTGCATCGGAAACTGCTTGTGGCACGCATCGCGCCGTTCGCGCATGCCGACCATGGCCTGGTTGATCGCCGCCGGATCGAGTCGCTCCGGCAGAGCGACAGGCTCACCCTCGTCGGACGCAGCCGCCACCGGGGTGGCCCCGCGGACACACCCGGGATCGTCATCGGCATGTGCCGCCGGGCCCGCCGACTTCGGCTCGGACAGAATCACGTCACCCGTGCAACGGTCGAATACCCGCGCCGCCACGAGCGTGAAGGCGTAGCCCTTGTGGCCGTGCGATGTCCAAGCCAGTCCGCTCGGTCGAAACACAAATTCCGCGCCGAGATGCGGCTTGACATTCTTGGTCCAGATCACGGCATCCGAAGCGCTCGGAAACGTGACGATGACGCTGTGGATCTCGACCGACTCGGCGAGCGTGGCCCCCCCACCGGGCACCTTGAGCGTCACCATCCGCTGCTCTGCGTCCCCCACGGTCACCCGATTGCGGCACGCGAGGCAGCCGAACAAACGCAGCCGCGCACCCTGCTTGCGCCCGTCGTACTCGCCGACCGCCACGATCTCTGGGTCCGTCACCACCGAAACGAATGATTTGGTCGGCAACCGCGCCACCAATTGCGCGCGCGCCCCCCGGCAACGCGCGCGATCAATTTCGCGGCGGGCCCGGGCGCAATCTTCGGCAAACGGAGCCACCAAGGTTGCCAAATCTGGCTCCGCGCTGGCACCAGTGGCCAGCGATTCGAACGTCGGCGCGTCGGCCGCACTGCCCTCGGATCCCGGCAGCAGCAGCAACGGCACAAGTAGGCCGATCACGAGCAGGCCCCGCGCCCTCACCACGAAATCACATCCCCGACAGAAACTTCCATTTGTTGTTCGGCAGTTTCTCCAGCACAAACCGATGGTAATCGCTCACCCTGCGGTAACGGTCGCCCGAGTCGGCGGCCAGCTCGAAAGCACCGTTGATGAAAACCTCGACCTCGGCGCGCGGCCCCACGACGCGAAGGTTGCGGTACTGAATTTCGTAGCGAATCGATCGCACCCGCTGCAGCTGTTTCTTGATCGCGTCGCGCAACCCGTCGTACCCATAGTCGTCGTCGGAACGCGGCGTGCCCGAGTCCTCGAAATACTTGTCCGAGGCCAGCACCAACAGACCCTCGACGTTCTTGGCGATCAGCCGATCGCGGTACTGCTCGATCGTATCCAGCACGGCACGATTTTCCTCCGTGTCTGGCACCGTCGTACCGGCAAGGAAGTTTTCGTGCGCGCAGGCCCCCGCGGCCGTGGCGGCGAACAAGGCGAAAGAAACCGAAAACAGGTGCTGTCGAACCATCGGTGTCACCACGAAATAGCATCATCCGTTCCAAGATGAAAACCCGCATCGCAGGCCGGTCTCCCGACGCCCAGCGGGCATTTCGCGACGGTTCGGCCCACGCGCACCCACGCGCTCTGCCAATTTGGCAGGGCGTCAGCCTCCAAGCAGCCGGTCAATATTGGCCTTCTCCCAGGCCTGCGCCCGCGCGTGGTCTGCAAACGCGCGCTCGTCGGCGACGAACGCCGCGCCATGAAAGCAGCGACGGCCGTTGCGGCTTGTGACCTCGTGCTTGCCGTGCAGCATTTCGTGAAATACCACCGCCCGGACAAAGAACGCGGGCACCTCCGGACGGTCGAGCACCGGATGGATGCGAATGATGCGGTCTTCGATCGCGAAGCTGCCCATCTTGATCGAGCGTTGCGGACGCCCCCGCGAGGCTGCGGCACCCCAGGTGATGCGCGCGCTCAACCGGTCACCGAAGTGGGTGGCATTCAACTCGGCATAGATCGCCAACAGATCGTGCATTTTGCCGTCGGTGCGCAGGCGAACTTCCCGCTGCCGCCGTGGCTGTTGCCGGATGGTGCTCTGATTGGCCTGGATGAATTCGCCGATGGCCTGCGACGCGCGGCGGTCGTTGTGTACGACGTAGCGGGCGATCGCCCGCAAGATGCGCGGCTCGGTGCCCAGAAACATCCGGTGCAAGCGCACCGCATAGCCCGGCTGCGAGCGGCGCACCGCGATCATGGTGTAGCGGTTGTCGGTCATTGTCAGGCGCAAGGTCTTGCCCAGGGGCATCAACCCCGACAAGGCGTGCTCAAGCAGCGTCTCCTCGGCCGATCTGTGGCTGGTCTCGTCGCGGCGAACCCGCCGACCGGCAGCCACGGCCCGCAGCTCGTACCGCGAGTGAGGGATCTGGCTCGGCTCATCCTCGTTGCTGCTAGACCCCGGCAAGGGCAATCGCAGTTGGCCGCCCTGTACCAGGCTGGGTTCCGTGGCGTTGATTCCGGGGCGGTTGAGGGTAGATTTCAAATCCAAAGATAGCCTGTGCTTGAGTCGTGTCGGCACGCGAACGATGCGGTGACATGGAACATGCTATCAGCGAGCCTCGGTCGAACGCAAAAAAACCAACACTTTGGAGTTACTTGCTTTTTCCTGTGGATAACTTTCCTTCAGCCTGTTGATAACCCAGTGACCATCCTGTGGATAACTCTTGCGCGTTACCGCAGCCAACAGGAAAAAGGCCAATCTTTTTCTGCTAGAACAGCGCCCGTGCAGGTTCGCATCCTTTATTTTGCCGTGCTGCGCGAAAAAGCCGGACGTGATCAACGAACCCTGGAGATCGAAAGCGGTGCGACCGTGGCAACGACGCTCGCGGCGCTCGGTCGGGCGGAGCCAGAAATCGCCGCGTGGTTGCCGCGAATCCAGGTCGCGGTGAATCAACAGATGGTCCCGCCCGAACATCCGCTGCACGAAGGCGACGAGGTTGCGCTGATTCCGCCGGTGGCTGGCGGCGCGGCAGGCCGACGTATTGCCGTTACCGCGGACGCGCTTGGCGTGAGCGAAGTCATCGCGGCCGTCGAGTCTGAAGGCCGCGGTGGGATCGCGGTGTTCCTTGGCTGCGTGCGCGACCATGGGCAATTGCAGAACGTGCAGCGCCTTGAATACGAGGCCTATGAGCCCATGGCGGTCGCCGTGCTGACCGCCATCGCCGACGAGATCGAGCGCGAATGGCCGGGCGCGGGCGTCGCCATCCATCACCGCACGGGGACGCTAAGCACGGGGGAGACGGCCGTCGTCGTGGCCGCCGGCGCTCCTCATCGGGATGCCGCGTTCGCGGCCTGCCGCGCAGCGATAGAACGCCTCAAGCAACGCGCGCCGATCTGGAAAAAAGAGATCAGCGCCGACGGCTCCGAGTGGGTCGGCCAGGGCCCGTAGATCGCCGCGGGGCCGGGTGCCGCTACCGCCGTCCGAGGCGGTGAGCGAGCAATTCGTCGATGAGCTTCTTTGACGCATCGGTGAGTTGCACGAACTTGATCCCCATGCCGCTCGGCCGATTGCTGACACGAACCACTTCGCCCGTGCCTTCCAGCGTCTCGGGATCCTCCACGACGACGGTAAACTTCAAATTCAATCGCGTTCCGACGGGCCAGGGATCCCGGGCGCGGATGAACGCTCCTGACAAAGAGACGTTGCTGATGTATTCGGTCATGCGCTCAAGCGAAGCAAACTCGCGGTTGATTTCGATGCGCTTGGGCCGCGCGCCAGAGGCCGCCCGCTTCGTGCCGCCGGATCCGCCAGTCGCCACGCTCAGCCACCAGCAAGCTTATCGGCGACCAGGATCTCACCCGCAGTTCTCTCCGCAGTTCTCTCCGCAGTTTTCTCCTCGGCCGCCGCACGATCGACCAGCGTCTCTGGGCTCACCACCGACGCGCGCTCTTCTTCTTCGAGCATCGCCTCCACTTCAGAGGGGGGCCCAAGCGCCTTCTTGCGCCGCCGCCGGCGCGTCTCACGTTCGGACGCATCGCGACCCGCGAGATCTGACTTTTCCAGCGGCCTATCACCGGGCGAATGGATCTCGAAGTCTTCCGCGTGAAATGACCCGCGCGCCTTGACGACGATGCGCTTGAACAGGCGCTTTTCCATGTCCTCAAGAAACGCATGATCCGTCGTCGCCAGAACCTGCGCAACGTCGGGATGCACCTCGACCACCACGGTATCGCCCTCGATCATGCTGCCCTGCCGCCGCAACTCGCGCAGCAGCTCGTAGGTCACGGTGCGCCGCGACTTGTTGTAACCCTTGCCCTCGCAGTGCATGCACGGCTCGGTCAGCGCATGCAGCAGCGAATCGCGCGTGCGCTTGCGCGTCATCTCGACCAGCCCAATCTCCGAGATGCGCGTGACCGTGGCCTTGGCCCGATCGCGCTTGAGCGCATCGTTGAACGAGCGCATCACGCGGTCGCGGTTCGACGGCCGATCCATGTCGATGAAGTCGACGACGATCATGCCGCCGATGGATCGAATGCGCAGCTGTTCGGCGACCTCGCGGCAGGCCTCGAGGTTGGTCTGCGTGATGGTGTCCTCGAGGTTTTTCTTGCCGACGAAACGGCCGGTGTTCACGTCGACCGCGGTCAGCGCCTCCATCTCGTCGACGATCAGGTATCCACCCGACTTGAGCCACACCTTGCGTTCGAGCGCCCGGTCGATCTCGACCTCGATGCCGTAGCCGTCGAAGATCGGCTCAGCCCCGGTGTACAGCTCGATGACGCCGGCGAACTCGGGCATGAACGCGGCGATGAACTTCTTGACCCGCTCGTACTCGGGCCGCGAATCGATGATCAGCTTCTCGACGTCCGCCGTGAACAGGTCGCGCACCGTGCGCAGCAGCAGATCCAGATCGTTGTAAATCGGCGATGGGCAGCGGGAGGACTCGGTCTTGAGCACGACCTCGTTCCACAGCTTGATCAGGAACTGCATGTCAGCCTTGAGTTCCTTCTCGGGCAGGTTCTCGGCCACGGTCCGCACGATGAAGCCCGAGCCTTTCGGCCGCTCGGCCTCGATGATGTCGCGCAGACGCCGCCGTTCGCGATCCGAAGAAATGCGACGCGAGATGCCGATCTGGTCCACCGTCGGCATGAACACCAGGTGGCGACCCGGCAACGAGATGTAGCGCGTCGTACGCGCGCCCTTGGTGCTGATGGGCTCTTTGGTGATCTGGACGACGATCTCCTGACCGTCCTTCAGCAAGTCCTCGATGCGGGCACCCGATCCGTGGTGTGCCGGTTCGTCCTCGTCCTCGCTGCCCTCACCCGGGCGCTGGTCACCGGCCAGAAGTGCCTTCAGGTCGTCCGGCGTACCGCGCACGTCCGACACGTGCAGGTAAGCCGACTTTTCGAGGCCGATGTTGACGAACGCCGCCTGCATGCCGGGCAACACGCGCTCCACGCGGCCCTTGTAGATGTTGCCCGCGATGCCCCGCTCGCGCTTGCGCTCGATGTAAAGCTCGCCGAGATAGCCGCTTTCGACCAGCGCGACGCGGGTCTCGGGACCGTCCGCGTTAATAACGAGAAGGCTGTTGGCCATCTACTGCAACTATGAAAAAAAGCGCGCCGCAGAGGCTGAGGCTGACGCGAATGTCAGGGTTCATGGGGGGCGGCAAATAAGCCTGATGCGATGTCTATCACGCCAAAACGTGATTTTCAAAGGCATCATTTAGACTTTTGGCGGGCCATGGGCGGTCGGCACGGTCCTTGCTTCAATTACGGGCATAGGCTGACGAAGGCTTCGGCCCCGTGAGTCTCCTCCTCCTCCCCCCACTTTTTATTAGCTTTTCGCTTCCCCTTAGCTTGGTTAGCGGCGACCCCTGCGGGCAACCCCCGCAGGGGTTTCGTCATTTCTGGTGGAAGAAGCGGGCGTACGCATAGACGAACGAGCCCACGAAGAGCACCGCGTCCATCCGGTCCATCATGCCACCGTGGCCGGGCATGAAGCCCCCCGAGTCCTTGGCGCCCGCCGAGCGCTTGAGCATCGACTCGACCAGATCGCCAAGAGGAGCGAGCACGGCGGCACCCACACCGATTACCAGGCAGTCGGTAGCGCTCAGGGCCGGGAAGAAGGTCGCCCGGGCGCCTAACATGAACACCATCGTCGCCACCAGGCCGCCAAGAGCGCCTTCCACGGTCTTGCCGGGCGAGATCAGGGGTGCCAACTTGCGGCGGCCCATCGAACGGCCCACGAAATAGGCCGCCGTATCGCCGGCAAACGTCACCCCCATCGCGACGAACGCCCACCAGCGCCCATCCGGCAGGTCGCGCTGCAAGAACGCCAGCGACATCACCATGCTGAAGTAGAAGATGCCGAAAATACCGGTGGAAACCGTGGCCGCACCACGCTTCGGATCGGCCCCGGACAGCAGCGTCATGATCGACACGATCATGACCGCGCTCATGCCCCAAAGAACCGTCAAGTCAGAGCGCAGGTACATCGCGGACGTGAACGCGAGACCAGACGCCACCACGCCAGCGCGAAACCGCGGCGGCCGGTCCGCCATCAGCATGCCGGTGTATTCCGTGAGGGCGACGAACACGGTCACCAGCAACAAGCCGGCCCAGGCGCGCGGATCGGGGAGCATGACGACCGCCCCGACCACGAGCATCCCGATCGTGGCCGTCACCACCCGTTGGGCCAAGTTGCTACGCAGCACGCCATCCTAGCTATCGCTTCCTCGGCTTTCTGACAACTGCCCTCGGTTATCCCTACCCGGTTATCCCTACCCCAGGTTGCTGACCTGCTCGCGCGTGAGGCCGAAGCGGCGTTCTCGGCCGGTGAATGAGTCGAGCGCAAGGTCGAGTTCGGTGCGCCCAAAGTCGGGCCAGAACGTGTCCGTGAAATACAGTTCTGCGTAGGCGGATTCCCAGAGCAGGAAGTTCGACAGGCGCTCCTCGCCAGAAGTGCGAATCACAAGATCGAGTTGCGGCAGCCCGTGGGTTTGCATCGACGCCGAGAAGCGCGCCTCGGTGACGTCCGCAGGAAAAAGCTTGCCGCTGGCAACTTGTTCGCACAGCGCCCGCGCCGCCGCGACGATGGACTCGCGACCACCGTAGGACAGCGCCAGGCACAGCGTCATCGCGCGATTGCCCGCCGAATCGGCGACCAGCTTGTCGAGCGGCCCGCGCACGAAGTCGGGCAAGCGGTCCACGTCGCCGATCGCCACCAGGCGAATGGCATTGTCCATGATCTCTGCACGCTCTTCGATCAGGTAATCGCGCAGAAGCTGCATCAACGTCGCGACCTCGTCCGCCGGGCGCTGCCAGTTCTGCGCCGAGAAGGCATACAGCGTCAGCGCCCCGAGCCTGGCCTCGCGCGCCGCGCGCACGACTTCACGCACCGAACGCGCGCCCCGGCGGTGTCCCTCGACCCTGGGCAGGCCATGACGCTGCGCCCAGCGCCCGTTGCCGTCCATAATGATGGCAACGTGCCGCGGCAAGCTCTCAGGATCTAAAGACATAGGGGGTTTCGGGTACCACAGGAAACGGCTTCCTTCAACACCTGTCCTCGACTACGCTGCACAGGTCGAACATTCTTGGGAAGGAATCCGCCATGAAGGGCCGCGAAGACATCGAAGCATATCTGCTCAGGCTGGGGGTGCCACACGAGCAACTCGGCCCCGACCTGTGGAATATCAAGGCCGAGGGCTACGAGAACCTTCTGATTTCCATCGCCGGGCCGGTGGTGGTCTTCCGCCTCAAGGTGATGGATCTGCCCCTGGGCAAGCGTGAGGCGCTGTACGAGACCCTGTTGACGCTCAACACCACCGAGATGATCCATGGCGCATTTGGCATCGAGGGCAAGGCGATTGTGATCGTGCACGCCCTGGATCTGGAAAACCTGGACTTCAACGAGGTGCAGGCGGTGGTCGACGACCTGTCGATGGCGGTCAGCAAGCACTACCCTGCGCTGTCCAAGTTCCGGACGGCGGCCTAGTTTTCGTTGGTTACAACCTAGAAGGAAAGACGGTCATGGGAATCTTTTCGCGCCTCGGAACGCTCCTCAAGTCGAACCTCAACGATCTCATCTCCAAGGCGGAAGATCCGCAGAAGATGCTCAACCAGATCGTCACCGACATGCAAAACCAGCTTGTCGAGGCGAAGAAACAGGTCGCCGTGTCCATCGCCGACCAGAAGCGCCTGGAAAAGCAGCGCGACGAGCAGGGCGAGCTGGCGCAGGAGTGGGAGCGCAAGGCGATGCTGGCGGTGCAGCACGGCGACGATGGCCTGGCCACTGAGGCGCTGCGCCGGAAGGCCGAGCACGACAAGCAGCTCGTCGAGTTCACCAAGCAGGCCGAACTGCAAAAAGCGGCGGTGGAGAAGCTGAAGGAACAGTTGCGCAGCCTCAACGACAAGATCGAGGAAGCCAAGCGCAAGAAGAACATCCTCATCGCGCGGCAAAAGCGCGCCGAGGCGCAGAAGACGATTCAGGACACGATGCAGGGCATGTCGGACGCGGGTGCGTTCGATACGTTCGACCGCATGGCCAAGCAGGTGGACCAGCTCGAGGCCGAGGCCGAGGCGTCCACGGAACTCGGAAACGAGCTGACCGGCGATACACTGGCGCAGAAGTTCAAGGCGCTGGAGGCCGGTCCCGGCGGAGGCCCCGACCGGGCGCTCGCCGAACTGAAGGCCAAGATGGGCCTTGGCGCCGCCAAGGCAGCGCGCGCGGCGTTGCCTGCGGCAAGCGAAAAAAGCGAGATTCCCGGGGCCGAACCGGCCCGCAGCGAAGCAAAAAAATAGCGCAATTTCACTGGTCGACGGGCATTGCCGTTCACGCCCATGACCGAATCCCGTCGGAGAAAGTGGCTCGGTGGCGCGGCTTTGCCGGGGCACCGAGCGGGGGTTTGGGGGGACGCAGAGGCAAAAGACAGCGACGGGACGGATCTGGAAGGGCATGGCGCCGGGCGGTCCCCCCAGGTGAACGGTTACGACGGGCATTGCCGATCCCGTGGAAACTTTGGTATAGGACGGCTCGACCGTTGCAAGGCCATCGAGCATCGCACAAGAGATCTTAGAAGGACGAGGAAGATGTCACAGACGCAGAATCACACCGCGACGCAGTGGAATGGAGTCAAAATCTTCTCCGCAACCATGGCGCAGGAGCGTGAAAATCTTGGTG
>CAYSKR010000166.1:0-25165 GCA_964431675.1 uncultured Myxococcales bacterium | reverse complement strand
CGACTTCGACTGCCCGCAAGCCAGCAGAGGTCGCGAATTTCAGTCTGCTCGACCACCAGGGCAAACATCACGAATTGCGACGACACACCGAAGCGCGGGCGGTGGTGCTGATGTTCACAGGGAACGGCTGTCCCATCGCTCGGCAAAGCGTTTCCAAGCTTCGCTCGCTGCGACAAACATTCGCCGACCAGGGAATTCTTTTTAAGGATTGGACCATCTTTTATCGCGGCGCCATTGATGACCAACTTGGCCTCGGTACGAAAAAACCGACCCCGACGGCAAAATACCTGGAGACTGCGCTTACGCAGTTTTTGGCCGGCAAGGAAATTTCCAGGCCGCGATCAATATTTGCCGGCTGCCTGATCAGTTTTGAAAACGATTCTCCCAAGCCGACCAGCCAGATTTCCGGGTCTTTGCTCGGGGCGGCCGAGGCCTACACCCGGCCTACACCCGGACTACACCCGGGGTGAACGGTTACGTCAGGTGAATTGGTCGCCGTGGAAATCCAGGCTAGTTTCCCCTTGCGTCCTCATCGGTCAGCCCATAGTGTTCCCGGCGCGGACCGTGCCTGTATTTATAACAAGACTTTGGCTTCTGATGGCACCGACGACTGCAGGAGAATTTTGGACTTTGGTGGCTGGGATAGGAACCATTCTGCTAACAGTAGCGGCCTATCGTGGCCTGCGGGCCTTGAGGCTGACCAAAACCGACATGCTGACCCGGGCTGAGCGCGATGCCCGCGAGTCGGCTGTAGCCCGGTGCAAAGAGTTTGCGACAGACATCATTCCCCAGAATGCCGTGATTCTCCGCGAACTTGCCATAAGCAAGACGCCAGTTTTTGTCACGGCCGGGGACGAAGTGCGCTTCGATCCAGATAATGACGGCGATTTGACCCGCGCAAAAGCATGGCGAGACAAACTTCCAGAAGGTCTTGCTCATGCCTCGGTTAGGTTCTGCAACAGCCTTGAGGCGTGGGCGATGCACTTCACGCACGGACTTGCGGATCATAAGGTGGCGTTCGACCCATGCGCGCTAGGGTTCTGTCGGATGGTCATGCAACACTACGCAGTCCTGTTGATTCTTCGAGCGAATAACTCGTCTGGAAAATTTCCAAATCTCGTGAAACTCTTCAAGGGATGGATCGAAGACCTTGAGAACGCGAAGCGTAGCATGAAACATGGCGAACTTCTGAGACAGTTGATGGAAACGCAAACTCACGGTCCGCCATCTAATCCGCTCCCTTCGCCCCTGGGGACTAAGCTTTGAATTGAAAGCTTGACAGGGTAGTATACTAGGTGTCAGACAGGAAAGGAAGAGGGACATATGAGCGACTAGATGAAGTCTCGATAAGCCTTGTACTTCTGGGGCAGCGCGGGTGTTATTTGCACTGCGCCGTTTCGGCCATGTCACGCGGTTCCTTCCCGAGAAGCAAGAGCCACGCCAAGCCCCGGCAACAAGCCCACAAGAACAACTGTAGGACACCCTCTCAGCTACGGTTTGGCTGGCGCAACTGACGGCAAAAGCGTTTCGTCAGACCAGTCCGTTCCAGCGGCGTACAAACCAGACGCCTCCTGCGCTTGCCCAGCCGCGACGCTCGGGCAGGCAAACAGTTCATCGAGACGCCTGGTGATGTCGGCGTCGCGCCTCGCCCGCACCGCACACTCCAGAACAAGCGTGACGAACCGGTTGCGCGACTCATGCCGATCGCTCGCCGCGCGATCCACCGCGGCGAGGAGGACGTCGGAAACAGCTATGGCGGTCTTGCGCAGTGGCATCTGGTACTCCTTATAGTAGCGACAGATAGACTACCACCCCGCTACCGCTCGTGGGGCATGCGGTCGCGCGGGCCGCGGAAATGCCGGTGCGGCGAGTAGAAGCGGAAGTTCGAGACGGCGCTGGTGTACAAGCAGGCGTAGGCCTCGACCTGATCGCCAAACTTCGACACCTCGTAGCCCTCGCGAAACAGCGGGCCCCAGTAGGGATTGAACGCAGCGTCCAGGGTCGCTTCCAGCCGCTCGTGCTCTTGCATCTTGTCTTTCAATTCGCTGTCCAGCTTGTCGAGGCTTTCCTTGACCGCGCGCTTCTGCCGCGCGACATCCTCCGTCGGCCGCTCGTCGTCCTCGCGTTTTTGCAGCGCGCGCAGCGCCAGCTTGCGATCGGCGATCTCCGCGTCGCGGATACGCAACTCGCGTTCGAGTTCGTCCAGGTTCCCGAGTGACGCCGCCATGCGATCGTGGGCGCGGATCTCGTGTTCCATCTCTTGCAGAATCATCGTGGTTCGCCATGCCGACGATTTCCGCGAGCGCAACATGTCGCCGTAAATGTGGTCGCCGACAAACAACACCTTGTCGCCGCGCACCCGCGCGCGCTCCTCGAATTCCTTGAGGTTACCGCCCGCATAAACCCTGCTGCGCACGAATGACCCAGGTGCGCCATCCGCTTGCGCCACCGGCTTGCCCGCCGCGTCAAGTTCAACGAACGGGCGCTCTTCGGTGAAGAAGACCGGCTTGCACGCGCTGACCACGATCACGTCGAAGTAGTTGCGCCACGACGGGTACGCCGGCAGCACGCCATCAAGCAGGTACGCCATCACCGGATCGGTGTACGTCCACTCCGAGTTGGTCAGAAGAAACAGCCGCTTTCCCGAGGAGCGGAACTTGTGCAACGTCTCGGCCAGGGCCGGATCGGGCGACACGAAATCGGGCAGTCGCGCGGCGACGATTGCCTTGATCGACCCATCCCGATGCGCCAGATCGATGCACTCGCGGATGTCGTCCCAGAGCTGCGCGTAGCTCGGTTTGTTGCCCGCGTGCGCGTCGAAAAAATCGACCAGCGCGATGTAGATCACCGCCTCGGGGAGCGCGAACAGCGAATCGATCCAGGCATAGCGCGCGTCGGCCAGCGCGATGCGCTCTCGTTCGTACAGTTCTGCACGCTCGTCGCGTACGAGCACTCGGTATCCATGCACTGCCCGCCCAGGTTTGCCGTAGCGGTCGGGCTTGAACACGTTGCCGCGCACCCGGTCGACCACCAGGCCGCGAATGCCGTGCAGCGAGTCATAGGTCAGCGCGAGAATCCTGTCCGGGTAACCCTTGAGCGCCACCAGCTTGTGCAGCGTCGACTGCACCGACAGCTCCTCGATGCGCGGCTGGTTGTACAGCGCCAGCGAGTAGTCCATGTCAAAGCCCACCAGCTCGATTTCGTCGAGCCGCAAATTGCGGTTGACGTAAACCCGCTGCTCGCGAGGAATCTCGCTTGGACGCCCAAGCGCGACCGGTTCGGGGGTTTTGTGAGGAGCAGCAGCCCGCGACCATCCCGCCGCAGGCATTGGCCGAGAAGAGGCTGAGGACATTCGATCTTCTCAAGTGTAGCATCCCCGCGTGCGCGTCGCCCTGGGCCAGATCAATCCGACCATCGGAGATTTCGCGGGCAACCTTGCGCTCGCCGAAGCTGCGCTGGTGGCAGCCGAAAACGTCGGTGCCGATTTGCTGGTGCTGCCCGAACTGGCGCTGTGTGGCTACCCGCCGCGCGACTTGCTGCAGCGGTCGGCGTTCGTGGCGCAGTGCCAGCGGACGCTGGATCGCCTCGCCGCCCGCACCGATCGCACCGCCGTGGTGGTGGGCACGCCCCTGGCGCTGCCGGCGGGCAAGCCCGGGCCGGCCCTGGCCAACGTGGCCGCTCTACTCGACGGCGGCGCGATCGTCTCGCTGCATCCGAAATCACTGTTGCCCACCTACGATGTGTTCGACGAGTGGCGTTACTTTCGGCCAGCCGATCGCGTGCAGGCCGTGTCGTGGCGAGGTCGGCGCCTCGGTATCTCGGTGTGCGAGGACGTCTGGAACGATGCCGATTTCTGGCCGAGACGAGCGTACCGCGACGATCCGATCGAAAAACTTGTCGCCGACGGTGCCGACCTCATCATCAACATCGCCGCGTCTCCCTACACGATGGACAAGCGCCACCTGCGGCCCCGGATGCTGGCGGCCACCGCGCGTCACTGGCAACGACCGCTGATATTCGTGAATCAGGTCGGCGGTCAGGACGATCTGGTGTTCGACGGCAGCAGCCTCGTGCTCGATGCGGAGGGCAACGAGATCGCGCGGGCCGCTGAGCACGCACCCGATCTGATCGTGTGCGACCTCGAGGCCAACCGCGGTGACGTGCGCCCACCGGAAACCTCCGATGTGCGTTCGGTGCTGGGTGCCCTGGTCCTGGGCACGCGGGATTACGCCCGCCGCTGCGGTTTTCGCGGCGCCGTGCTCGGACTGTCTGGTGGCATCGATTCCGCGCTGGTGGCCGTAATCGCCGCGCGCGCCCTCGGGCCGGAAAATGTTTTCGGCGTGGCGCTGCCGTCACGTTATTCGTCCGATCATTCGCGCCGCGACGCCGCAGAGCTGGCGCGCAACCTGGGCGTCGGCTTTCGTGAGCTGTCCATTGAAGCGCCGTTCACCGCGTACCTGCAGACCCTGGCACCAGCCTTTGCGGGCCGCGCTGCCGATGTCACCGAAGAAAACCTGCAGGCGCGCGTGCGTGGTGCGATCCTGATGGCGCTGTCGAACAAGCTGGGAATGTTGCTCCTGACCACCGGCAACAAGAGCGAACTTGGCACGGGGTACTGCACGCTGTACGGCGACTTGTGCGGCGGCCTCGCGGTCATCAGCGACGTGCCCAAGACGCTGGTCTTCAAGCTGGCGCGCGAGATCAACGCGGAGCGCGAGGTGATCCCGAATTCCACCCTCGAAAAACCTCCGTCCGCCGAGTTGCGCCCCGACCAGACCGACCAGGACACCCTGCCCCCTTACGACGTGCTTGACGCCATCCTGCAGGCTCACGTCGAAAAGGGACTCGACGCCGAGGCACTCAAGACGAAGGGATTTGCGCCTGCGGTCGTCGATGATGTGGTCCGTCGCGTGTACCTGTCCGAGTACAAGCGCCGCCAAATGCCACCGGGGCTGAAGATCAGCGGCACCGCCTTCGGCCCCGGTCGCCGCTACCCAATCGCGCAGTCCTGGCGCGGGTGACCAGCGAATCCTTTTCGCTTTTTCGCTTGACTCGATTGCGCCCTCTGGCAGTTTTCGGCGCGCATGAAAGCCAGCATCACCGTGTTGCCAGGCGACGGCATTGGCCCCGAAGTCGTCGCCGAAGGTCTGCGGGTGTTGGCCGCCGTCGGCAAGCGCTTCGGCCACGAGTTCGCCACTGGAGCCGCCCTGATCGGCGGCGCGGCCATCGACGCGACCGGCAGCGCGCTGCCCGAAGCAACCCTGGTGTCGGCGCGCGCCACCGACGCGGTCTTGCTGGGCGCCGTTGGCGGGCCGAAGTGGGATGACCCCGCCGCCAAGGTTCGCCCCGAACAGGGCTTGCTCGGCATTCGCAAGGCGCTGGGGTTGTTCGCCAACCTGCGCCCGGTGACGATCTTCCCCCAGCTCATGGGTGCCTCGCCGCTGCGCGCCGAACTGCTTGTGGGCGTGGACATCCTGGTCATCCGCGAGCTAACCGGCGGCATCTACTTCGGCGAAAAGAAGCGTGAGGCCGATCGGGCCAGCGATCTGTGCGTCTACACCGCCGAAGAAGTTCGCCGGGTGGTTCGCCGAGCCGCGACCTTCGCGCGCACGCGCAAGAAGAAGCTGACCTCGGTGGACAAGGCCAACGTTCTCGAAACGTCGCGGCTGTGGCGACAGGTCGCGACGGAAGTCTGCAAGGCCGAATTTCCCGACCTGCAAGTCGAGCACATCCTGGTCGATGCGTGCGCCATGCACCTTCTCCGTCGGCCGTCGGACTTCGACGTCATCGTCACCGAGAACATGTTCGGCGACATCCTGACCGACGAGGCGTCGATGCTCGCCGGATCGATGGGGCTTCTGCCTTCGGCCTCGCTCGGCGAAGGCACGCGCGGTCTGTACGAGCCGATCCACGGCAGCGCGCCCGACATCGCGGGCCGCGGCGTCGCCAACCCCTACGCCACCATTCTCAGCGTGGCGATGATGCTGCGGCACTCGTTTGAGCTGGAAACCGAGGCACGCGCCGTCGAGGCCGCCGTTGCCCTGGCGATCGGCCAGGGCGTGTTCACCGCCGATCTCGCGGCCAAGGGCACGCCCGCCGCCAGCACCACCGCCGCAGGTCAAGCCGTGGTGGACGCGCTGGCGAACGCCCACTGACGCGCGGCGACCTCCCACCGACTACAATCGCGCGCATGTCGCGTGTGTGGTGCGCCAAGGCATGGTTGGTCGCCTTGGCGCTCGCCGTGACGGTGGCACTCGCGCGGCCAGCCGCGGCGGCCGCCATCGAATCGCTGGGCAGGCTGGAGCGTGAGTCTCTGCTCGACGCACTCGCGCAACGCGGCCTCGCCATCGATCCGTCGCCACAAGAAAAAACCATCGAGAACATCCACGTCGTCAACCAGGAGGTGTTTTCCGAACGCGACTTTTTCTTGCCGGTCTTCAACATGTTTCACCGCACGACGCGGCAGAACATCATCCGGCGCGAGGTGCTCTTGCGCCCGGGTCAGCGGTACGATCAGAAGCGCGTCGACGAAACCGTGCGCAACCTTGGCGCCACGGTGCTGTCCAACGTCGTCGTCATCGTTCCGGTGAAAACCAGCTCGCCCTCGACAGTCGACTTGCTGGTGGTCACGCGCGACGTGTGGAGCCTGCGCCTCAACAGCACATTCGAAGTGCAGGCGCAGCGTCTCGTGTTCCTGTCCATGTCGCTGTCGGAGGACAACCTGTTCGGCTGGCGCAAGACCGCAGCACTCGCATTCTACATGAACCAGGGCGTCATCTCGCTTGGGCCGACGTACACCGACCCGAACATCGCCGGCACCCGGCTGCGCCTGCATGTGCGTGCAAGCACTTACATCAGTCGTGAAAGCGGCGAAGTCGAGGGCTCCGGCTCGCGCCTGCGAGTTGATTACCCTTTATTCTCGCTCGCCAGCCGCTGGGGCGCGTGGGCTGCCGTCGGCCACTCGAACGCCGTCGTGCGCCGCTATCTTGAAGGATCGCTCGCGCGCGTGAGGTTGCGCAATCCCGCCGCCGCCGGCGCCGACGTTCCCTGGACTTACCGCGTGCGCAGCCTGGCCGCCGACGCTGGCGTCGTGCGCTCGTTCGGCCGCAGCATCATCCAGCGCGTCAGCGTGGGCCACGACCTATCCGCGGTCCGGCCAGAACTTTTACCCGACTTCCCCAGCGACGATCCCAAGGTTCGCGATGCCTTCCGCGCCGAGGTCTTTCCGCGCTCCGAACGAATCTCGGCACCGTTCATCAGCTACGCCGTGTTCACACCAAACTACCGCGTGTACCGCGATCTGCGCGCCTTCGACTTTCGCGAAAACGCGTTGCTTGGCCCCGAGTTGTCCGCCACGGTGAGCCGCGCCATGTCGGTGCTCGGCTCGGAAAACGACTTCACCGGCCTTGGCGTCACCGCGTCCTGGACGTTCGATCTCGCCGATGGCTATCAGAGCGTTGGTGCCAGCTTCGGCGCGCGCTGGCAGGGCGATCGCCTCATCGATCAGGCGACCTCGTTGTCCACGTACGTCGCGACGCCCGTGCTTTGGCGCACCGTGCGGCTACTGGCCTCGGCCACCACCAGCTTTCTGCACAACGACACCCAGAACCGGGTGTTCTCCCTCGGTGGGGACACCGGCTTGCGCGCCTACGTCATCGGTGATTTCCAGGCCACTGGAGCGGAAACCGCCTATTTCCTGGGCCACGCCGAAATGCGTACCGCACCACTACAACTGGCGGCATTCCGCATGGGGGCCGTGGCCTTCTACGATGTCGGCGACGTCGCGACCCGCTTTGCCGACCTGCGTGGTTATCAGGACATCGGCGGTGGCCTGCGCTTTCTCATCCCGCACACGGGATCCTACGTGACGCGGCTCGACTGGGCGTTTCCGCTGCAGGACAGCGTCCACACCCGCGCCGGCTGGCCCGGCCGCATCTCGCTCGGCTACCACCAGACTTTCTAGGTGGTCTTCATGATGTCGGTCGGCACCATCGTGAACGCGCTTCTTGAAGGTCTTGCCCCCCACATCACGCCGCCCGGCCGCCAAGCCAGCGCCCGAGTGGTAGCCCAATGGTGTTCGGACCGAGATGCACCACGTCGGTCCCCGTGTGCAGGACAATTCCGAAGCCCGCGTTCTTGTGCCTGGCGATGAAGGACTCGACGTGGCGCGCGTCGTCGGGCCGAGGATATGCGGTGGATTTTACCTCGATCGGAATGAGCCGTGTCCGGGACTCGATGACGAAATCGACTTCGATCCCCGACGTGGTTCGCCAAAAATAGATAGCTGGACGCGGCACCATCG
Organism: uncultured Myxococcales bacterium; assembly: GCA_964431675.1. Taxonomy (GTDB): domain Bacteria; phylum Myxococcota_A; class Polyangia; order Fen-1088; family Fen-1088; genus CAYSKR01. The sequence goes on along the minus strand of CAYSKR010000166.1, from coordinate 16,863 downwards.
TCTCGCGCCAGGCGTCGAAGTGATTCAGCACCAAGTTTTCCAGGAATGCGCCGCCCTGGTTCGAGGCGGGCAACTCCTTCTCGTTGGTGATTCCGCAAATATGGGCGCCCAGGCCGCAGTCGGTCCAGTAAAGCCTGGGCGACTTGACCAGCCTTACCGAGCGCGACTTGGCGAAGGGTTCAAGGAGACGGATCTGGTACGAGGTCTGCAGCAGGTTCAGGTAGCGGTGCGCGCTGGCGTGCGGAAGATCCGCATCTCGGGCCAGGGAAGAACGGTTCAGGATCCCGCCGATTCGAAGCGCAGCAAGCTCCATCAGGCGGCGGAAATCGGCCAGCGACGCGACATCGGAGATCTGGCGCAAGTCGCGCTCGAGGTAGCTCATCAGGTACCCATCGAACCAGCGGCTCCGGGCGGATGCGGTCAGACTGAGCGTGGGAGGATAGCCGCCGCCAAGGGCAGCTTCGGTCCACGGCCACGCGGGCTGCGCGATGCCACGAAACGCCCGGGCGACGTCGGCAAGAGCGCGGGCCTCCAGCACGGCGCTCCAGGCCGCGCCGGGGGAGCCGATGGTTTTTTCGGCCTCGGTCATCGGGCCGAGTTGCAAGTAAACCGCCCGGCCCGCCAGCGATTCGGAGACTTCCTTCATGAGCAGCAGATTCGCCGATCCGGTGAGGAGAAACCGGCCGGGACGTCGGTCAAGGTCGACGGTGCGTTTGATCGCCCGCAGTAAATCGGGAGCGCGCTGAACTTCATCGATGGTGAGGCTGTCACCCTCGGCGACCAGATCATCCGGGGCGCGTACGGCTCGCTCGGCCACGCGCAGATCGTCGAGCGTGAGAAACGTTCGTGCGCCGCCGCCGTCAAGCTGGCGGGCGATCGTGGTCTTGCCCGTCTGCCTGGCACCGGTGAGGACCACGACGGGAAAGTCGCGCAGGGCCTGCCGCAGGGTCGGCTCAAGCATCCTGGGCCTGTACTGAGGCCTGTACTGATCTTGCGCCATCGTCATGCAACTATATCACAACGTAATCATATGAAAATTACGATTTATACAGTATGTAATCTGCTCACAAGATGAGCAATTTACATACCGAGGTGATGTCTTGCCCGGCGTGACCCTGACGCGCTGCACCTGGGCGCTGGGGCACCCGCTGCTCGGCGAGTACCACGACGAGGAATGGGGCGTCCCCATTCACGACGATCGGCGCTGGTTCGAGAAGCTGATCCTTGATGGCGCGCAGGCGGGGCTGTCCTGGCTGACGATCTTGAAGAAGCGCGCAGCGTACCGGGAAGCTCTCGCCGGTTTTGATCCCGAGGTGGTGGCTCGTTTCGGCGCGCGCGACAAGGCGCGCCTGATGGGCAACGCGGGCATCGTGCGCAACCGGCTGAAGATCGAGTCGGCGGTGAAAAACGCACGGGCGTTCCTTCAGATCCAGCAAGAACACGGCTCGTTCGACGTGTACATCTGGGCCTTCGTCGCCGGTAAGACCAGGCAGAACCGCTTCCGCGCGCAGCGCGAAGTGCCGGCGCGGACGGCCCTGTCGGACACCGTGTCCAAGGATCTCAAGCAGCGCGGCATGACGTTCGTCGGTTCGACGATCGTGTACGCGTTCTTGCAGGCCTCGGGTGTAGTGAACGATCACCTGACGACCTGCTTTCGCCACCGCGAAGTGCGGCGCTAAGAAGTGCGGCGCTGACCGAAGAGCTGCCCACCATCGGGCTTCTGGTTGTGTTTGATCGCGCCCGCGCATACATTGAGGCGGTCGCCGTGAAAAGCACAAACTTCGTCGTCGTCGTCGTCTTCGTCGTCGTCTTCTTCTTGGCGTGCTCCATCGGGCTGAGCGCCCCTGCGCTACTGGCGGGGAAGGCGTCCACGACTCAAGGGCCGAATGTCGAACTGATCTGGCCGCAGGGCGCGCCGGGCGCGGTCGGTGACGAGGAGAAAGACAAACCGTCGATCACCGTCTCTTTGCCGACGGCGGAAAAGGCCAACGGCGCGGCCGTGGTGATTTGCCCGGGCGGCGGCTACGGCGCGTTGGCGATGGACCATGAAGGCAAGCAGGTCGCCGATTGGCTGAACGCCAACGGAGTGGCCGCGTTCGTGCTGCGGTATCGAATCGCTCCGCGGTACAAGCACCCTGCCCCGCTCGATGATGCCCAGCGAGCCATTCGCACGGTCCGAGCGCGAGCGGCAGAGTGGAAGGTGGACCCGAATCGTATCGGCATTCTCGGCTTTTCGGCCGGCGGGCACTTGACCTCCACGGCCGCGACGCACTTTGATCGCGGGAACAAGGACGCCGCCGATCTGATCGACCGCGTGAGCTGCCGACCGGATTTCGCTGTGCTGGTGTATCCGGTGATTTCGTTCACAACCGAGTACATGCACAAAGGCTCGCGGAAAAACCTGCTCGGCGACAATCCGGACCAGAAGGTCGTCGAGAGTTTGTCGAATGAAAAGCGAGTGACGGCCGAGACGCCGCCGACATTTCTGGTACACACGAACGAAGACACCGAGGTGCCGCCGGAGAACAGCGCGCTCTTTTACCTTGCGCTGCGTAAAGCGAAAGTGCCGACCGAACTGCACATATATGAGAAAGGACGGCACGGCCTCGGACTTGGCCTCAACGATCCCGCATTCGCCACCTGGCCGCAGCACTGCATCAGGTGGCTCCGCGGACGCGGCATGATCCCGAACGAATAAACGCTTTGGCGCGCATGCTTCGCCTGGTGATCGCCAACCTGAACTACTCGTCGTGGTCGATGCGGCCGTGGCTCGCCCTCAAGCACGCGGGCGCGAAATTCTCCACGTTCGACGTGGGACTCAAAACGTCCGAGGGATGGAAGGAACGCATCCTTTCCTTTTCGGGCGCTGGCGCGGTGCCGATCCTGGTGGATGGGGCATTGTCCATCCACGAATCGCTCGCGGTGTGCGAGTACGTGGCCGAGCTTTACCCCGAGGCGTGCCTGTGGCCCACCGACCGCGCGCTGCGTGCCCGCGGACGCGCCATTTGCACCGAGATGATGTGCGGATTCACGGCGCTGCGCCGACGCTGCTCGACCAACCTGCGGGCGCGTGTACCAAGGCCGCCAACACTGGACGCGTCAGTTCAGAAGGACGTTGTGCGAATCCTCGACATCTGGGGCACCTCGCTCGAGTCCTCCCCGGGGCCGTTCCTGCTCGGCGATTTCTCCATCGCTGACTGCATGTACTTTCCGGTGGCGACCCGATTCCGCACCTACGGCGTGAAGTTGCCGGCCTTCGCAGCGCGCTATTCCGAACGCCTCTTCGCGCTGCCGATGGTTCGCGAATTGGAACTGCTCGCCCGCGAAACGCCGCCCATTGCCGAGTACGACGCCATGCTGACTGCACCCTGACGCCCGTCAGCCCGGCGTGGCCAGCCGACCGTTGCCGAGCAGCAACGTCTCGAGCCGCTGATGGCTGATCCCGTAGCGCGCCTTGAGCGCGCTCACCTCGCGCTGCTTCAAGTCGCGCTCGATGAATGATTTGTCCAGCACGCCCGCGATCATCACGTTGCGGTGCGTGTGGGCGTCGGAAATGAATTCGTTGATGCGCGTGCGATAACCTTGCGACTCCATCAGCAGGCCGCGCAGCGAGTCGGTCAGCATCTGCGAAAACCGATCTTTGTACGTGTCGTGTTTGAACAGCGGCTGCTCCCCCGGCGGCGTCTTGAACTGCGGCCTGATTTCGTTCTGGCAGCACGGTGCCGTGATGACGACGGACGCCCCACCCTCGATGCCCTGGAAAATCGCGTCGTCGGTTGCCGTGTCGCACGCGTGCAGCGCCACCAGCACATCGGCCGCCCCGACCCCGCGCGCGGCGTCGGCACACTCGAAGCGCAGGCGCTCGTAACCGAGCTTCTCCGCAATCCCTGTGCCTGCCGTCATCAGTTCCTGATTGATGTCGATGCCGACGACTTCCGTCGGAATGCCCAGATGGTTGTTGCAGTAGTCGTGCAGCGCAAACGTCAGGTACCCCTTGCCGCACCCCATGTCCACGATCCGCAGGCGCGCCTTTTCCTTGAGACCCGACTTCTCCGCCAGCCCGGCGAAGATCTGCAGCAGATGTTGCAGCTGGCGATACTTGTCCGCCTTGTCACCTTTGACCTTGCCCTCCGCACCAACGACACCCAGCTCGCGCAGATACGGGGCCGACGCAGGATCGATCACGTAGTGCTTCGCCCGGTCGTGTGCCATCGGCATGGCTTCGTGAAAGCTAGCCTTGTGCCGGGCAAGGCGATGCTCGCCCTTGTTGTTCGATAAAAGCTCGATGTCCGCCTGCGTGGTGAACAGATGCGCGTTGCCAAATGAATCGTCGAGCAACTTGCCGACCACCCCGGCCGCGACCGCCACCGGATGGTTTTCCGTGATGTCCTTGCGCGCGTGCCGGAAAGAAATGCTGATGTGAGGTGCCCGGCGAATTTGCAGCAGCCGCACGAACGCCTGGCGCAAATCGTCGCGCCGCCCCTTGCCCAGTGTGAGCCTGACAAAGGTGCCGTCGTCCAGCGACTGCTCGAGCGCAGCCATAAATTCCTTGCGCGCGGCGTCGATGGGCATGCGATCCGGGCAGACTTTGAACGATAACGCCGCTTCTGGAAACTGCGGCGTGCAGCGATGTTGACGCCTACGAGCCCTCGCTCCAACTGTAGATACCGTCGCAGCGCTTGTCGCGCTGCGACGGCTTCGGCTTAGCGCTAACGTCCCGCCGACGAACCGCGCCGCAGCGAACCTTCGATCGTCGAGAGTCTCTTCTTCAAGAGCGCGATCTCGCGTGCCTGAGTCTGCAAAGTGGCGACGGCCAGGCTGGTATAGCCGTAGAGATCGATCTACTTAACGTGGTCCAAGGTACCATGGAAAAAGTGCGGCTGCCGCAATTCTAATCAGTTCCTCATGGACTATGAAAAACTCATATTGAATCAAGCGAGCAGACCAGCGGCCTATTCCGTCTCCCTCGGGTGGCCGCAACTCGCCCGCGTGAGGAGCACCGTGCGATGTGCGTCGTCCAGGCAATACCAGATCCGCCCGGCACCGGTGACTTCGTATTGCCATTGCTCGAACACCTTTCCTCCGATACTTCGCGTGGCGAGCGCGTGACGCAGCAGCGCTTGTCGCGCTGGATTTTTGCGGTCGCGAGGGTCGCGCGTGAGGGAATCCCACGCCTCACGCGCGGGCCCCGGTGCCTGCCTGCACAATTCCTCCCAACCGTCAGCCGCGTCGGCGTCGTGAAAACGCAGCACCCATTCGCCCTGGCGAGGCGGAGGTGCGACGCGCCCGCCGCGTTTCTTCGCCACGCCTCACCGGCCCGACGGGCGGGGTACGCGCCTACCTGCGGCGACGGGCAGCGGCCGCAGCAGATCGGTGGCCAGTGCGGGATCCGAGTAGATGGCCGCCGTTGCCTTCCAGGAATGGAGGACTTCATCCAGACGGGCGGGGGTGCCGATGGCCGCGCAGGCGTGCATGGTCGCGATGAATTCCCGTGCGAAAGCCGCGCGCCCGTCGGCCGGCAGGAAATGAACCCACGGGTACTGGTGCTCCAATATCTGGGGCATGCGCGTCCGCATCTCGGGAATGGCCACCATCGCTTCCGCAAGCAGGCGCGCCGCAATTTCCGCGCCGACACCCGACGATACCCTGCGCGACTCCAGCGCGAGGCGAATGGCCGGCTTGCCGCGGCGGCGCAGAACCACGTCCGCCTTGTCCACCCGCTTCAGGAAACCCGCAGGCTTGTGCAGGAAATCGGTCAGCGTCTCGGTGCCCAAACCCATCTACTCAACGTAATCCAAGGTACCTTGGATGTCAAAGCCTACGACGCCTGAGCGTCGGGGACCGGCGTGCTCGGGGTCGCGCCGGGCTCTTCGTGGTCGGCGGTGTAGCCGCAGTCGGGTGTGATGCAGCGCAGGCGCGTACCGGCGCGCGACACCTTGAGCGTCAGGAACACCGCCTGGCACTGCGGGCACGGCTGCAATATCGGCTTGTCCCACGACACGAAGTCGCACTTGGTCTTCGAGTAGTTGGCGCAGCCGTAGAACACTTTGCCGCGCTTCGAACGCTTCTCGGTGATGTAGCCGCCGCAGTTGGGTTTGGGGCACGCGACGCCGATCGAGATCGGCGTGGTGGTCTTGCACTCGGGATAGCGCGAACACGCCTGAAATTCGCCGAACCGCCCGCGCCGGATGACCATCGGCGAGTCGCACGTCGGACACTTCTGGTCGGTCTGCCGCGTCGACGACACGATCTTGATGGTGCCGTCCTCGGCGCGCGCGTACTCCTTGGTGTTGCGGCACTCGGGATAGCCCGAGCACGCCAGGAAGTGTCCGTTGCGGCCCCACTTGATGACCATGGTGCTGCCGCACTTCTCGCACTTGTGCTCGGTCGAGACTTCCTCGCGCTTGACGTCGCGCATTTCGAGCTTCGCCTTGGCCAGGGCACCCTTGAACGGCGTGTAGAAATCGCGCAGCAGCTTGACCCAGTCGACGTTGCCTTCCTCGACCTGGTCGAGCTGCTCTTCCATCTGCGCGGTGAAATCGGTGCTCAAGATTTCGGGGAAGCTCTTGACCAGCAGGCCGTTGACCATCACGCCGAGTTCCGTCGGGTGCAGGCGACCTTCTTTCCGCTCGGCGTAACCACGATCTTGAATCGTCGACAAGATCGTGGCGTACGTCGACGGCCGACCGATGCCTTTTTCTTCCAGCTCCTTGACCAGGGTCGCCTCGGAAAAACGCGGCGGCGGCTGGGTGAAGTGCTGCTCGGGTTTGATCTCGCCCAGTTTGCACACGTCGCCCGCCTTGACCTCCGGCAGGCTCGCGCCCGCCTCGTCCTCCGAGGCCGTGTCCTCGATCGTCTCGGCGTAGACCTCAAGAAAACCGCGAACCTTGATCACCTGACCCGACGCGCGCAGACCGATGCGTCCGGCCTCGATCTCGATCGTGGTCTGATCGAACACCGCCGACACCATCTGGCAGGCGACAAAGCGATTCCAGATGAGCGTGTAGAGTTTCAGCAGATCGTCGGTCTCGCGCGGATCGCGTCCGCCACCCCCGCCCGTAGCGATGAGCTTGCGCACCGTTTCCGGATCGTACTTGGTCGACGTCGGGCGCACCGCCTCGTGAGCATCCTGCGCACCCTTCTTGTTGCGAAACACGTTGGGCGCGGCGGGAAGTGCTGCGGCACCGTGCTTGGCGGTGATGTACGCGCGTACGTCCGAGAGGATGTCGTCGGACAACCGCGTCGAGTCCGTGCGCATGTACGTGATGAGGCCGACCGGCCCTTCCTCGCCCAGCTCCATGCCTTCGTACAGGCGCTGCGCCAGGCCCATGGTGCGCTTGGGCGAAAACCGCAGCTTGCTCGACGCTTCTTGCTGCAACTTCGACGTGATGAACGGCGGCGGTGGGTGCTTCTTGCGCTCCTTGCGCTCGACCGTGGCCACCACCGGCTTGGCCGCCTTCAGCGCCTCCACCACTTCGCGCGCCTGACCCTCATGCACCAGCGCGGCCTTTTTGCCGTCGATGCGCACCACCCGCGCCACGAACGGCGGCGGGGTCGGGCCCTCGACGCCCGCCTCGATGGTCCAGTATTCCTCGGGCCGGAACGCCTTGATCTCCGCCTCGCGCTCACACAGAACGCGCACCGCCACCGACTGCACGCGGCCCGCCGACAGGCCACGCTTGACCTTGGCCCACAGCACCGGGCTGATCTCGTAGCCGACCAGACGATCCAGGATGCGCCGCGCCTGCTGCGACTCGAACTTGCGCAGGTTTAGCTGCAGCGGCTGCTGGATCGCTGCGGTGATGGCCTTCTTGGTGATCTCGTTGAACAACACGCGCGCAATGTTTGGGTTCGACGGTCGCACTTCCTCCGCGATGTGCCAGGCGATCGCTTCCCCTTCACGGTCGGGGTCAGGCGCGAGCAAGACGCGCTCGACCTTCTCGGCGGCGTCGGTGATCTCCTTGACGACCTTGCGCTTGCCTTCGATGATCTCGTACTTCGGCGCAAAGTCGTGCTCGATGTCGATGCCCATCGTGGCCTTGGGCAGATCCTTAATGTGCCCGACCGACGCCTTGACCACGTAACCCGGGCCCAAATACTTCTTGATCGTCTTGGCCTTGGCCGGCGACTCGACGATGACCAGCGCGCTGCCCGCGCGAATCCCCATCCGTTTCGGTGCCTCGGACGCCGCAGGCTTCGCGCCGGTGGACTTCTTCGCTTTGGGCGCGCCGACAGATGCCGCGGCCGCGGTCGGCGTTGCGATGGCCGCGCCCTTCTTGCTCGACGCTTTAGCCATGACACGCCTCGTAACGGCTGCCCGCGCGCCTTACCACCCAGCCCTCGATCTCGGCCTGGCCGAGCAAACCCATCACCGACGCAAGCGGCATGCCGAGCGTCCTGGCCACCGTGTCCGGTTCTACCGGGCCACCTTGCAACGCCTGGCGAAGCTGCTCAATGGCGACAGAAACCTCGGCGGATTCGCCGCGCGAATTCGCCAGCGGTCGCGGACGTCCCGCCAGCGCGGCGGCCACATCATCCGCCGTCTCGATCGCGATCGCGCTGCCGACCGCGATCAGATCATTCGTGCCGGCACTTCCCGGCACCGCCAGGAGTGGAACGCCCGCTCTTGACGCCATCCGCGCCGTGATGAGTGCGCCCGAGCGCGCCGCTGCTTCGACCACGATCACCACGTCCGCGAGCGCCACGATGAGCCGATTGCGCGCAGGAAAATGGCGGCGCATCGGCTTTGCCCCCGGTGGAAACTGCGACAGCAAACCACCGGAACGGGAACCCGCGATGCGCTCAAACAGCGCGCGGTGCCGGTCCGGGTACACGATGTCGGCCCCGCAGCCAAGCACCGCAAACGTGGGCGCGTCGATGTCGAGCGCGGCCGCGTGGGCTGCTGCGTCAATGCCGAACGCACCCCCCGAAACCACCGCCCAGCCAGCGTTTCCAAGATCGCCGGCCAGCCGCCCGGCGCGGTCACAGCCCTTGCCACTCGCGGCGCGAGAGCCCACGATTGCAGCCGCGCGCAGCGCCGGATCCGGCAGCCGTCCGCGGACCCACAAGGTGCCCGGAGGTCGCGTCAACCCCGCGATTCGCGCCGGGTATTCCGGGGCTCCCAAGGTCACGGCGGCAGGCGGCGTTGATGCCGCAGCAAGGTTTCCGACAGGATGCATGAAAGCGAAGGACATAGTGCCAGGGTCCGGCATCGTCAAGGAGTGTCCTTCAAAGCCAAGCAATTCTAGGTACTTGGCACACGTCTATCGGCCCTCGTGGCGGGCACAGCGCCGCGATTTCCCTAATGCCCCTTGCGCAGCTCGGTGATCTCACCAACATGGATCTCTTTCGAGGTGCGCGCGATCCAGGCTACCGAGGCGGTGTCGCGCACGTCCACGACCCACAACTCGCCGATGACCTCTTTCGGGTACAGCGGATCGACGAAGTTCTTCCGCTCCAGCAGCGGCCGATACCCGTCCCCACGGCGAATCACGAACGTCCGGTTTCCCACCTCGACGCCGTCCCGCCGACCGCGCGACAACACCACGAAATTTTCCGCCGCGAGCATGTTTTGCGAGGCAAACGAGGCCACGACCCGCGCTTCCAGGTTCACCGCCGATGGACGCGGCTCGACGCGGCGGAACTGACGCACCAGCGGGCTGACGTAATAGCCGCGCTCGACCGGCTGCATCATGTCCACCAGCGTTCCCCTGGCCATGGCCGCGTCGGTGATCTGATCCACCACGTAGTCGCCGAAGATGTGGACCAGGTAGCCCAGGATTTCTCGGCTGTTCTCTGCCCGCACGGGGTGGTTGAAATCGACGGAGAAAATCGTGTAGCGCTCGCCGGGCCGCAGGGGATGATCCTTGGGATAGGTGACATAACCTTGATCGCCGCTCGACAGCATGATCTTCTCTTCTCGCGAGCCGGTCAGCTTGCCGGAAAGTTGAAGATCCTGGGCCTCGATGAACCCGAGTTGCCGCAACACGACCGCCTTGGAGTCAAGCGATCCCAAGCGATTCGACGTGATGTGCTGACCGCCGGTGGGGGCGGCCTTGGGAGGCGCCGCCATGCCGTCGAGTTGCAAGCGCAACACGTCACCAGGAAAGATCCAGTGCGCGTTCGTGATCAAAGGATTGACCGCCCACAACCGCGGCCAGCGCCACGGATCACCGTAGTAGTGGGCGCAGAGCGACCAGAGGGTGTCGCCCTGCTTGACGACGTGCAGTTCAGGGACGCTGACCGCGGGCCCGGATTCGTCGACCATGGCGCGCGACGAGCTGCCCAACAAGTCCGGGTCAACCCCGTAAATGCCCCCCGGAGGTGCCAGGCCCACGCCCGAAGGATCTGTGACGCCTACCTGGGAGGGTGCCGAATTGCTGCGCATGATTTTTTCGGGGCGCAAGCCTTCCTGGCTGCGGAAGTCCTTTGGCCCGGCGCGGTTTTTGTCGTCCTCTTTCTTGTCCTTGTCTTCTGCCTTTTGCGCGTCCTGCTTGCGTTTGAAGGAGGCCGAAGCGGACTGCGGATTCTCCGCTGCCTTGAGCAGTTCGGCGTCGGACAGATCCTGATCGGCGCCTGGAAGGGCCTGCAGATCTTGGGCACCCCGGACGAAATTGTCCTGGCCGCTGGCCGGGGCAACCAGCCCAAGCGAGGCAGCGAGCGCCGCGCCCGTGACGGAAATCAGAGTGGGGTTGTGTCTTTTCACGGAATCTCCTCGGTCCTGTTGGCAGCGGCGGGGACGCCGAGCTCCGATAGTTTCGCCGCGGCAAGGCCGGCGCTCTCATGATGTGGATACGCCTTCACCAACTCGCCCAGGGCTTGCCGACCGGCCTGCGCGTTGCCTACCAGCAGGTACGAAAAACCAACTTTCAGCAGCGCGTCTGGTGCCTTGTTGCCCTGCGGAAACCTCTCGACCACGAGCCGAAACTCGCGCAAGGCAGCGCCATAGTCCTTCCGATCATAGAAACACTCGCCCAGCCAGTACTGCGCGTTGTCGGCGAAATCGTGCGACGGGTATTGCGTGACGAATCGACGGAATCCGGCCACCGCGCGTTCATGCTGACCTGACCGCAGTTCCGCCAATGCCTGACGGTAAAGCGCGTGCGGACCCTCGGAAACCAGCGCCGACGCGAGGGGGGGGGGCGCGGGACCGACCGTTTCAGTTGAGGCCATGAGCGGAATCGTCGGCGCGTCGGAGGTCAAGCTGAGCGAGGTCTTGCCGCCCTGCAAGCGCAGCATCGGGCGGCGGGTACCGATGCGAGCGGCCTCACCGGCGTACTCGACGTTGGCATCGCCGGGAAAACTTGGTGCTGCGGCTGGCTCGGCAGCCGTCGCGCCGGGAGCGCCCGGCCGCAACACCAGCGTGGGCAGCGCAGGCGCGGCCATGCGCTCGGCATTGACCTTCCGGCTTTCCGCCTGGTCGGTGAGAATGAAGACGCGGTTTTCCAGCTCCTCGCTTTGCCGCGCGTAAGCGGCGTTTTGCGCGCGCAGTTTTTCGACCGTTCGTTCAAGTTCGGCGGCTCTGGCTTCGTCGGCCGCACGAGCCGCGCACCCCCCCGCCGATATCAACGCCATCGTCCCCAGAAGGAGGCGATTTGCGACACGGGCACAGAAGATGGTGGGCATCAAAACGCATCGTGATCATCATCCCGAACCGCTCCCAGGTCAAAAACCTCGGTGCATCGATGTTGTAACTCATTGGAATAACGTAGAATTGCCTGTGGCTTTACTGGGGCCGCGACGAAACATTGGCAGGCCCGCGAAGGCTGTCGGCCAATATCCTGTCTGCGCCGCGCGTCAAAAGTGCTCGTGCGACGCGCTGGCCGAGTCCGCCCGCGTCTGCGACGGGGCAGGCGGCTGTCTCACGCAACAGCTCGCTTCCATCCGGCCTGCCCACGAGCGCGTCGATCCGTACCTCGCGTCCAGACACGGTCGCGTGGCCGGCCACCGGCGTCGCGCACCCGGCACCGAGACCAAGCAGCAACGCCCGCTCGGCCGTGACGGCCGTCGCCGTGGCGGCGTCATTTAGCTGCGCACAAAGGGCCAGCACGCGGGCGTCGTCGCCACGCGCCTGCAGCGCCAGAACTCCCTGGCCGATGGCGGGAAGCATGCGCAGCATGTCGATTCGTTCGGCGATGGTGCCCGACAACGCAAGCCGATCGAGGCCGGCCGCCGCCATGACCGCCGCATCGGCGACTCCCTCCTTGATCTTGCGCAAGCGCGTCTCCACGTTGCCGCGCAATGGAACGATGATCAGATCCGGCCGAAGCGCCTTGAGCTGGCAAGCGCGGCGCAAGCTCGTCGTCCCGATCCGGGCCCCCGCAGGCAGGGCCGACAGGAACGCTGCGGATTCACAAATCAGCGCATCGCGCGCGTCGGCACGAGCAGGAAACCCGGCCAGGACAAGCCCGCCAGCCATCACGGCCGGCACATCCTTGAGGCTGTGGACGGCCAGATCTATGTCGCGCGCAAGCAACGCTTCCTCGATCTCCTTGACCCAGACGCTCTTGCCGCCAAGCTCGATCAGCGGCCCGCCGGCGAAGCGATCACCCGACGTGACGATCACGCGCTCCTCGATCATGAGGCCGGGCGAGATTTTTTCCAGCGCAGCGGCCACGTGCCGGGCTTGCCACAGCGCGAGCGGACTTCCCCGGGTGCCGATCACCACACGATTCGGACTCGCGGTCACGGCAGCGCAGCCTTCCGCGCGGCCGTTTCGCCCGCACCCTCGCCGGTGGCCTCGGCGGCGGCAGGCTCATCGTTGCCGTCGGGCAAGTCGAACAGGCGGTGGACGGCATCGACCAGCGCGTCGTCGCGTACGCTCGCAGCACCTTGCTTGAGCGCCACCTGGGGCGCATGCAGGATCTTGTTCACCAGGGTTTCGGCCATCAGCAAGACGTCTTTGCGGCCACGTTCGTCAAGCGTCGGCAGCCTGGCCAGCAGCCGTTCGGCCTCGGCCTGACCAAGCGATTGCAGGCGAGCCCGCAGCGCCGCGATGGTTGGGCCAACCGCGCGGCCGCGGGTGACCGCCAGCGCGCGCTGCACTTCTTCTTCGACCATGGCCTCGGCCCGGTCGGCTTCCAGCCTGCGCCCCTGCAGGTTGCGCGCCGCTTCCTGCTGCAGCTCATCGATGTTGTACAGAAACACGCCGTCGAGCTCGCCCACCGACGGCTCAACGTCGCGGGGCACGGCGATGTCGACCACGAACAGGGGCCGCCACCGTCTGGCCTTCTGGATCGCCGCCATGGCAGCGTGTCGCAGGATGGGCTCGCGCGCTCCGGTCGAGGTGATGACGATGTCGGCGCGCCCGATCGCAAGAGCGAGATCCTCGAATGGCTCGACCTTGCACCCAAGGCGCGCGGCGATCTCGTCGGCGCGCGCGCGCGTTCGATTGGTCACCGCCACGGTTGCTCCCTGGGCACGCAGCGCGCGGGCCGCCAGGTCAGACATCTTGCCCGCGCCGATGAGCAGCACGCCGAGGCCGGTAAACCCTTCCCAAACCTTGTGCGCCAGATCCACCGCGACTGAACTTATCGAGACGGGATTTTGCGCGATGCCGGTTTCCCGACGCACGCGCCGCGCGACGCGAAACGCGCGGGTGAACTGAAAACCCAGGCTGGCCGATGCGGTGCCCGCCTTCTGCGCGGTGGCGAAGGCCTGCTTGAGCTGGCCCAGGATCTGCGCTTCGCCGGGGACCATGGAGTCCAGACTCGCCGCCACACGAAACAGGTGATGCACGGCCTCGCGTCCCTGGCGTTGATACACCGCCGCGTCGGTGACGCGCGCTTCTTGCCCATCGAGTGCGGCGGCGAAGCGCTGGCGCAACAGGGCCATGGCAGCGGCAGGATCAGGTGAGACGGCGTAGAGCTCGACGCGGTTGCAGGTCGAGACCAGCACGACCTCGCGAATCACAGGCGACGCGGCCACCTCCCGCAGCGTCCCATCGATCTCGGTGGGTGCGACGGCGAGCCGCTCGCGCACCTGCACCGGCGCCGTGCGGTGCGAGACTCCGATGACGAGCAACTCCTCCTTCATGCGTGGTTGCTCATGCCGCGTGGCGAAGAAAATACCCGACCACCACCAGCATGGTGCTTGCAAACCCGCCCACGGTCAGCCACGCGGCGCGATGCCCGCGCCAGCCCGCGCCGGCGCGAGCGACCAGAAGCGCGGCGAACACCAGCCACGAGCCGAGCGCGCCGAGGTACTCGGGCCGAAGACCGGAGGGATCGTGCAGCAACCCAAGCCGGGCGACCCACAGAGCGCCGGTGATGATGGCGAGGGAGAACGTCAGGAATCCGAACGACACGCAGCGGGTGGCGAAGCGATCCAGCGCGTCGAGCGGGGTCGTGCCTCCGGGCGATCGATCGAGCTGTTTGCGCTTGAGGGCACGTTCTTGCCACAGGTACGCGAGCGCGACCGCCGCAGCGAGCGCGAAGGTGGCGACACCCACGGTGGCGAGCACGATGTGCGCCATGCCGAGCAAACCGATTTCTGGCCCTGGCGCTTCGGCGGGGCGAACCCGGGCCAACAGGAGCAACGCCAGCGCCGGCGTGCCGGCGAAAGCGCCGACGGCCGCCAGGCGATAGCGCAGCGACGCGACCAGGAACCCGCCGGCAATGAGCCAGGCAATGAACGCCATCGCTTCGGACGTCGACGCCGCCGGGTGCTGCAGCCTGGTGCAGCGCAATCCGATGTCGGCCATTTGCAACGCGAAGCCAGCGCCGAGCAGCCGACGCCCAAGCATGGCTGCGCTTCCCGGCGCACCATGGTGATGCAACAGGAACGCCAGCGTGCTTGCCGCGTAGGCCGCGAGCACGAAGAAGGTCAATGGTTCCATCGGGTTTTCCTGGGACGCAGCGAAAACCCTAGCATCGCGCTGGCGCGACGCCAAAAGCGCTCGGCCAATGTGACGGGCACGCCGCCGAAAAGCGTGGTAAGGAGCGGTCCCATGGCCAGTGCAAACGTCGTCGAGGTGACCGACACCAATTTTCAGCAAGAGGTTCTCAATTCTTCGCTGCCCACCCTGGTGGATTTCTGGGCCGTCTGGTGCGCGCCCTGCCGGGCCATCGCGCCGCACGTCGAGGCGCTGGCAACGCAGTACGCCGGTCAGATTCGCGTCGGCAAGTGCGACATCGATTCAAACCCCATGGTGCCATCCCAGTTCGAGATCCGCAGCATTCCGACGCTGCTGATGTTCAAGGGCGGTCAGGTGGTCGGCCAGATCGTCGGTGCCGTGCCGCGCGCCAAGCTCGAAGACATGGTCAAGCGGGCGATTTAGCGCGCCCTGGCCTTTACTTGCGCAGCTTGATCTGGCGGACCCGCAGACGCGGGCCGGTCATCGTGAACGACATCGCGCCGCGATCGGCGGCACCCTCGATTTCCACCCGCGCGCCGATCTGCGCAAGCAGCGGATCGGTGCCCTCCAGCTCGTAGACCGCACCGTCGTCGGCATGGAGTTGAACAACACCGCCCTCAAGATCGCTCCTGGCGATCATGCCCCGGAACTTCGCCATGGGAAGGCTCTACCACGCCTGCCGACGCGCGTGGATCACTGGCGCTGCGTCTGCACGACGCGAACCCGCGTACCCGCACCTAGCGACGGGGGCGGATCCAGGATGATGGCGTCGCCGAGGTCGAGGCCCTGCGACACGACGACCTCCTGCGCCGTGCGGTCGGCGACCGTGATGGGGCGAAGTTCGACCTTGCCATCTGGGCGGGCGAGCGCCACCCGAACCAGCCCGGCGCTGCCGCTGGTGGCGCTCGCGGGCACCAGGAACACGGCGTCGTAGCGCGCCCGCGCCAGGCGGAACGTCTGGCCCGCCAGCGCGGCGGCCTGCGCGGAAAAATTCAGCGCCACTTGCCCGGCCTCGCCGGATTCGGCAGCGAACGTGCAGTCCACGGGCTTGCCTTCCACTTCCGCCCTGCAGTACCCGAGGCGATGAGCGGCGGTCGCCTCGGCCGACGACAGCGCCAGCACGCCGCGCACCGTCGCATCGGTCACCGACACCGCGGGTACACCACCGTCCACCGGGTCGCCCACCTTGACCAGAACCGCAGCAACCTCACCGGGTGCAGCCGCGATCACCGCGACCTTGGCCAGAGCCGCCATGGCCGCATCGAAAAGCTTGTGCTTCTCGGCGATCGTGATCTCCGCGTGGGCCAGGCGCTCGCGCAGTCGCAGGAGGTCCGAGCGAACGCGCCGCCCGGCTTCGAGCAGCGCAAGCGTTTCGCCGGCGGCGAACTTCGTCCCGACCGGCACGATCTCGGCCACCCTGCCGGCGCTGGCAAAAGTCAGCGCCTTCGTCCCGGCGGCACGCACCGTCCCTGGCGCGTCGAACCAGCGGTACACCGAGCAAGGATCTGGAATCAGCGTCTTGACTTCCAGCGGTGGCGGCTCCGCCGAGCCGAGGATCCGAAAGCCCAGAACCACCACGAGGGTTGCGCTGACAGCACCCATGACCGCGTACAGCAGCACGCGCGACCGCGACCGCGCCGGGCCTTGCGTCGTCGTCGCCGCCGCCGCCGGTTCCAGGAACCCGAGTCCACTATCGTGGCGAAAGCGGGGACCGCCCGTGCTCATGACCAGCATCGTTATAACACCACATGGTATCTTGTTATCGTGGTGCGGACCCACTCGTGGTGCGGACCCACTCATCAATGCCGAGACCGAGCCGCCGCCTCGAGTCTTACCGGCCGCCGCCTCGAGTCTTACCGCCTGGAGAATCCGTCATGACTGAACCGAAGAACGAGAGCACCGAGCCAAAGGTCGGAGAGGTCGAGGGCTACGAGGCACCGACGCCGGGTGGATGGGACGACTATCCGCTCGACGAGCTTGCGATCCGCGACGAGCGGCGATCGGCGATC
>CAYSKR010000165.1:0-2715 GCA_964431675.1 uncultured Myxococcales bacterium | reverse complement strand
GCCGATGAGGTTCATCACTTCGTGGTTGCCGAGCACCGCAAATGCGCGTCCACCCGCGCCTTTGGCCTGCGGTTCGAGTGCCATCAGCAGATCGAGCACCGCGCGCGTGCCCGCGCCGCGGTCCGTGTAGTCGCCGGTCTGTAGGAGGGCAGTCTTGCCGCCGGTCCAGCGCCCGCTGTCGTCGGCGAGGCCGGCGGATTTGAGGATGCGCTTGAACTCGTCGATGGCGCCGTGGATGTCGCCGATGGCGACCACGCGCTGGGAGCCCTGGGCAGTCAGCTGCTGAGCTGGGACGCTCAGCAGCGCCAGGGCAAGGAGGAATGCGAGCGGCCGCATGCCCCTGATGGTAGACCACGGGCGACTCAATCGTAGAAGACGCTCTTCTCGCCGCGCTTGGCGACGAGCTGCTGGATCGCCTCGGCCATCTTGTCGCGGCGAATGAGAATCGCCTTCTTGTCGTTGGTGCTGACCCACTGGCCCAGGCCGGCCTCGAGGCTTTCGAGGGTGAGCGCTTCCATCTTGTTCCACAGCGGCCGGTCGACGCGGCCGATCGGCGCGATGTTCTTCAGGTCTTTCTTCCCGATGAACGCGCGCGAGTGGTCGATCAGGAAGATGTGCCAGTCGGCGTCGTAGATCAGGTTCCCCTGGTTGCGGTCGATGTTGGCGATCAGCAGGTCGAACATCTTCATGCGCGTGAGCTGCATGCTCCACATGGGCTCGGGGCCCTGCGGCGGTTTCTCGACGCTCCAGGGGCGCGTGTTCTCGACCCACATACCGGCGGCGCCGTTCTTGCCGTCTATTCTGCGCTCGACGAACGGCGGGACCATGTTCATGCCGAGCAGGCGATCCATCTGGTAGGCCGCGATTTCAGCTTTGTAACTTTCCAGGAAGCCCTTGTAGTAGCCCGGCGTAATCGGCTTCCAGACAAACCGCCCGACCCCGACCGGCCCGCCCGGTTCGAGCGTGGCCTGCTTCGGTTTGGTGACGCCGATCGGCACGTCCTGGAGCTTCAGGATCTTGGCCTCGGTCACGAATTTCTCGATCTCGGCCTCGTGTCCGATCCAGTTGATCGAGCATTGGCTGGCGGTGGGGGCGGCCGCGATGGCCTGCCGGCCGGAATCCGCCATGCCCACGTGAGCGGTAAATGCCAGGACCGCTGCAAGAGCGCCTGTGAACAGCATCGTTCGTCGCATGGTCTGACCTCGGATGTAGAGGCGGGTCTTCAGACCCGCCTGGGGAGACGCCCGCATTGTAACGCGAATAACCCCAGTTGCTTCCGATGCAACGCCGGTTGCCGCGGTTCTCTCTGATGTCTACGGGGGAATCGTCCCGGGGGTTGCAGACCGGCGCAACCCGGGTTGTCAAGCCGGGCCCTCGCCGCCCGGGTCGCCCGCGACCCCAAACGCAACAACGCCAGCGAGACGAACAACTTGCGCCGACCCATGCCGGCCGGTGCCGTCCTTGCTCTGGGACGGCCCGACTGCGCGAGCTTTCTGACCGTCCGTTCCCTGACCGCGAGTGGCCGCCTTTAAGGACGCGAGGGTCTTCTTTGCTGCGGTAAATGCCGACTCTTCGATCTCCACCCTTCTCCCTGACGATTCGTTCGACCCATTTATCGACACCGCTCTCTCGGTGGAGTTTCGCCAGAAAAGCTGCTCGCGCGGCTAGATCTGCGGGAATTGATAACGACGTGGGTTTGAATCGCCGAACCGACACTACATCTTTCCCAGGCTGAATCTTGGTCGGCTTGAACTGAGACTAACTGGTCAATCTGGTCCTCAGTGAGTTTCGGTTTCGACGGTGCTTGTGTTTTGCGTTTTGTCATAATGGCCACCCCGTGATACTGCGAACCACTTGGTGCGGCTTGACTTGGAAGATGATCTTCAGTTGTCTTCCGCCGAGCGTTCGGCCGAGCAGTTGGTGTCGATCACGGTGCTTTTTGTTTCGGCGAATCTGAAGGTCCGACAAAAGCATTCAACTGCTTCTTCGAATGTCACGCCGTGTTCGGTGAGTTCGTCTCGCTCAAAGTCATACTCGAAATCCGACGGAGCAAAACGATGCCAATCGACCACGCGCCTCATTCTATCGCGGAGCCAAGCGATTCGTCATTCGACGTCGGCCCAACGCTGGGCCTGCATGCCTTTGTTGGGCCAGATGCTGCTACGCCAGCCATATCGCCGTGACGGTGAGCTACTGGCCAAGCTTGTAGAGCCGCTCGGCATTCTCGTATCCGATCCGGCGTGCCACGTCCGGGGGCAGTACCGACAGCAGTCGCCGGATGCCGCGCCGCTGACCTTCACCCCGACTTGCGAAGATGCGCGGGGTATTCGGGCCGGTGTAGTGCGTGGCGACGATCATGGTGTCGCTCCCGAGCACGAAGCGGTCAGCGAAATCCCTCAGGACCGCCACCCAATCCTCATTCACCTCGCCTGTAGGATGCACCATCGCACCAGGCCTGGGGCTGGTGGGCCGAATGCTGAGCGCCAGATTGGGGTGCCGCCCGAGCAACGCACGGACCAGCTTCGGTGTGAAATAGCCGAGCGGATCCGACCCCGCGTGCGCCCACACAATCGTCGTCTTGCGGTTGTGCGCCAGTAGACGCTCGAAGCCCTCGATATTGGCCTGCAGCACCGGAGGATTCTGCGCCGCCCCCAGATGCGCCGGCGTCGCGATGTCCGACGGCACCGGATCGAGGTGGAGGTCGATGGGCACATC
>CAYSKR010000164.1:0-10620 GCA_964431675.1 uncultured Myxococcales bacterium | reverse complement strand
GCGCGCGGCAGCGATCTGGTGCCAGAACGCCACCGTCCACGAGACCCAGCACAAGGGCAAGCCCTGGCGTTACCTGTTGATTCCCCACGACGAGATCGCTGAGAACATGACCATCGCCGGGCTCGCAGCACGCTGCACCGTCGCGGCGCCGCCGCCGGTCACCACCGCTCAGGGCGCCGCCAAGGGAAACGCACCGTCGTAACCGACCGCCAGGCCGGCAACCTTGCCCGCGCCGCTTATCAGCACGAACGTCGGTGTGCCGCTGACCGCGTACGCCGACGACGTCAGGCGATCCTCGTCCATCATCACGTTGGCGGGAAACGGCGCTTTCCATGCGGCAAAGAACCGATCCAGCTCTTCTCTGGACTCGTCGGTCACCGCCACCACCGTCACGCGGTGGCGCTCGGCATACGCAAGCAACGCCGGTAACGCGGCCTTGCACGGACCACACCACGTCGCCCAGAAATACAGCAGCTGCGGCCCCGCGTCGGCAAACCGTTTGGGCAAAACGCCGCGGTAGGCTTGACCAACCAACGCAGGGGCTGCCGTCCCCACCCTGGGCGGACCAATCTTGAGCATGTCCGTCGGCTTTCGCGCGGGCGTCAGGATCACCTGCATGCGCGCGGCCCCCCGCAAGACATCCAGTTGTTGCGGCTGCCCGACCGGCGCCAGCATCGTCCACGAGAGAATCTCCCTGGGCTCCGAAAACAGTTGCCCACGTGGGCCCAGGACGATGTCGCCCGCACGCAACCCCGACACCTGCGCCGGCGAGTCAGGAAAAACCCGCACCACGAACGCCGCCGCCGCCGGCACCGCAGCGGCCTTGCGACGTGCCGACGGTGCCTCGGAAAACTCGATCCCCATCCAACCGGGAATCACCGTCTCCGCCAGCGTGCGATCATCGTCAAACGCAGGAAAAGGTTCCAACTGACCGTTCCCCTTCCCTGCGGCCACAGCGGTGCCCGGCAAGGTCAGTCCTTCGCACGCGAGGAGCCCAGCGTGTGTCTTTGCGTCCGCGCCCCGCCCAGGCTCCGCCAGCAAGACACGACCGGCAATGCCACGCAGGATGGTCCGCATGCGTTCGAGCACCGCGAGGCGGACGTCCATGCGGTACGACAACGCCTCGGCAAGGTCTGCTTTGTCCGCGAACGCCGTCATGCGCCCGAGGCGCGCGCCGTGCGCCTCGGTGAAGCGCTGCAATTCCGGCAGTAGACGCGCGGTGATCTGGCCGCGCGCGGCGTCGACCAGGTTCCGCAGGGCGCGCGGCGTGACCTGTTCCGCCAGCCCCGGATGCGCCGCGAGGAAGCCGTCCAGGTTGAGCGCGTTCGTGCTGCCGAAACGCTCCTCCCAGTCGTTGCGACGCGCGGAGATCTCCTTCTTCACCGACTCGATGGCCAGCGCGCGCTCTCGCACTTCCTTGAGGGTGCGCGGGCTCGGCAAACCAAATGCGCGGCCGATGCGGTCGAGCAACCGCAGTTCAGTCTCCCACGCCGCGCGCTTCTGCCACGCACGCGCCAGCAACGCATCGACGACCGTCGCCTCGTCCGTGCGCCGCACCTGCGCGACGCGCCACAACAGATCGCCAAGATAGACGTCGGATGAACGCAACGGCACGTCGGGTGTTCCATCCAGCTCCAGCACGCGGGCGTGGGCCGCAGGCATTTGCCGCGTGCGTGACAGCGCGTCGAAGAAGGCGAACGAGTGTCCCACCTCCTCGTTGCCAGCCGCCTCGGGGTAGCAGCCGTAGGCGAAGCGATCATCCGTGGTTGAAAAATACCCGCAGGTGTTGCCGCTCGCCCCGGCACCGCGCCCGCGAACCTCGTGCAGGCGCGCGAATCCCCCCGAAAAACACTGCGACATCAACGTCACCACGCGCACGCGCGCAGAAAGCCGCCCGAGCAACGCCCCGAATTGCCGCACCGAAATCGAGGCCTTATCGCCCCACAGCGTGATGCGATTCTCGAGCGGGTCTTGTTGATTCCTGGTGCCGTGATCGGTGACGTAGATGAAGAGCGTGTCCCCCGGCTGCAGCTTGGCGTGCGCCGCCGAAAACCAGCGTTCAAGCGCCGCCCGCGTCGCCGACTCGTGTGCGACGCCCGGCAGCGTCGTGCTTTCAAGATGCGGCGGCGGTGCCAGCTCTTTGTCCAACCGCGTCCCTTCCAGCAGCCAGAACGCCTCGGGCCGCTCGTCGCGCACGGCCACGTCGGGGGCCGGATCGGCACCATCGCTGGCCAACACGGTGATCCGGCCCTTCGGCACGCCGGCGCGCGCCATCGTGTCGAGCAACCGCCGCACGTGCGCCACGTGCGACGCGAAGTTGTCTGCCGCGCTGCCACCTCCGTTGATGACTAGAACGTGCAGGCCGGACGCAGGCGTTACCGGCGCGTCCGCGCGCGCGGGTGTCCTTGCCCCCAGGGCGGACAGCAGCGCCGCGAGGGCCCAGAGGTAAGAGCTTGTCGCCATCATTGGTAGACCTTGCCCTTTCGTCAGTGACAAGTCACCGGCGAAAGGGCAAGGTCTACCAATGACGATGCGCAAGACGTCCTTGTTTGAAATTCCGGGAGCTTCGCGGCGCGGTTTCATCGGCGGCGCGGCCTCGATATTGGCGGCCGGCGGGGCGCTGCTGAAAAACACGCGGTCCGCGCACGCCATCCCCGCCGACACCACGATTCGCGTCGGCCTCATCGGCTGCGGCGGCCGCGGCACCGGTGCCGCCGGGCAGGCGCTCGCGGCGGACAAGAACGTCAAGCTGGTCGCCATGGGCGACGCTTTCCCCGAGCGCATCGAGGAAAGCCTTAAATCGTTGCGCCGCAAGGAAGAACGCGCGGCCAAGGTCGACGTCCCCGAGGACAGGCGCTTCGTCGGCTTCGACGCTTACAAGAAGGTCATCGACGCGGGCGTGGATCTGGTCATCCTGGCCACGCCGCCGCACTTCCGGCCGATTCACCTCGAATACGCCGTCGAAAAGGACAAGCACGTCTTCGCCGAAAAACCGGTCGCCACCGATGTGGCCGGGGTCAAGCGCGTCATCGCCTCGGTCGAGAAGGCCAAGCAAAAGGGCCTCGGCATCTTGTCGGGGCTGTGCTTCCGTTACAACCTGGCGCACCGCGAGGCGGTCAAGCGGATCCACGCCGGCGACATCGGTGATCTACGCTTCATCCACATCAACGACTACCGCGGGCCCATCTGGGTCAAGCCGCGCAAGCCCACGCAAACAGACATGGAGTACCAGCTGCGCAACTGGTACTACTTCACCTGGCTGTCGGGCGACTTCCTGGTCGAGCAACACGTCCACCTGATGGACACCGTGTCGTGGATCCTCAAGGAGTACCCGAGCAAGGTCTATGGCACCGGTGGTCGCCAGGTGCGCACCGGCCCTGACTTCGGCAACATCTACGACCACCACGCGCTGGTGTTCGAGTACGCCAGCGGCATGAAGGTATTCACCCAGTGCCGCCAGATGTCCGGCTGCCAGAGTGAAATCGTCATGCACGTACACGGCACCAAGGGCAAGGCCGAGCTGCACTACGTCGAGTCGTCGGTCAGCCCCAACAAGAAGAAGCGCTGGGATTCACCCGCGCAGTACCCGGACATGTTCCAGCAGGAGCACGACGAATTTTTCCCCAGCCTGCGCGCTGGCAAACCGTTCAACCACGGCGACTACATGGCCAAGAGCACGCTGATGGGCATCATGGCCCGCCAGGCCAGCTACACCGGCCAGGTCGTGACCTGGGAGCAGGCGATGAATTCCGCCGAAGATCTGTCGCCGCCGCAGTACGACTTTAAAGCCGCACTGCCGGTGATCCCCGCCGCGCTGCCCGGCCAGCCCAAGGTCGGCGACTACTAAGAGCTGAGGCACACACAGGGATTTTGGCCGGTGCAGGCGGCAAACGTCACCGTGTCCTGGCATGGCGCGGCCGGATCGCAGCAGGCAACGGACGTGCCGCACGACTGCCCATGCAGAGCACATGCGGGCGGTGGACTACCGACGTCAGTGGCTCCGCCATCAGGAGGAGAGGTTGCCGGCTGGCCGCAGATGCCCGATGACGATCCGGGTACCACGTTGCAGGTCAGACCGGTGCAGCAATCGGCCGTGGCGGTGCAAGTGGCCCCGGACGCGACGCAACTTGGTCCCCCACCGGTCGCGGGTGGCAGGCAACGCAGCACCCCCATCGCGTCCGGAACGCAAGGCGACCCACCGCAGCACTCGGCCGAAAAGGTGCATTTTTCGCCGCCGACAACGCAGCAAGGCACCTTGCCGGTGTATCCGGTTGGACACTGACTGGTAGAGCCGCCGTAACAGCGGGGCACACCCAGGAGGTCGGCCTTGCAGCAATTAAATTTGGGCGGCAAGCAATCGCAGCAATCCTCGCGCGCATTGCCCCCGCATGCGTTGGTCTTGAGACCGCACACGTTGCCCCGTGGCTGGCAGCCCATCGGATTGCGGCAGGTGCCGAGCGCTGGCGTCACCCCGGACGCGAGCTCGCAAGTTGTCAGCCGAGTCTGGTCCGGCGTGGTGACCGATCCGCCACAGCAGTCGCTGCCCTTCTGGCACAAATCATTCGTCAGTCGGCACCCGCTGGCCGGCTGACAGATCTTCACGCCCGTGCGCGCGTAAGGTGCACACACGCGACTGCAACAGGCGGTGCATCCGGAACACACGATGCCGTCTTGAGTGCAATTGCCCGAACCGGTCGTTGCCAGCGTCTGGCACGTCCCGGCCTGCGCGCCGGAGGCTATCTGGCACAGCCCCGTGCAGCAGTCGGTGGACCGGTAACATATGTCGCCCGGCTGAATGCAATACGAGGCACCCAGGCTGCAACGTCCGCTCTCGCACAGCCGCGAACAGCACGCGCTGGGATCGCTGCAAGGGTTTCCTGCGGTTTTGCAACTGCCGTTCAACGTCTGGCACGTGGCGTTCTGGCAACTTGCGCTGCAGCACCCGGACGGAGACTGGCAGGGCTGACCATCGGCAACACACGCAGCGGCGCTGCACCTGCCGCCGACGCACGATAGGCTACAACAATCCGTTGGGGCCGAACATGGAAGGCCGGTCTGGCCGCACGAGCCGACCGAGGATCGACAGCGCTTGCTGGTCAAATCGCAAGCCTGTGAGCAGCACTCGCCGTTGCCAGCGCATATCCCGTCGGGTGGGACACAAGTTGGGGGTGGACTGCCACCGGCCCCGGTCCCGCCGGTCCCGCCAGTCCCGCCGGAGCCTCCCTCTCCCCCGACGCCGGACCCGCCCGTTCCTCCGGTGCCACTTGCGCCGCCAGCACTCGCGCCACTCGCCCCCCCGGCTCCGCCTCCACCACCGATACCGCCGGTACCCGATGCGCCGGCTCCGCCGACTCCGCCGGCTCCGCCGACTCCGCCGACTCCGCCGACTCCCGACGTGCCCATCCCCCCCGTGCCAACTGCACCCCCGGCTACCGACGTGCCTGTTCCCCCGCTGGAGTTTGCGCCTCCGGCACCGGGGCCGACACCGCCAGCACCTCCCGCGGCCGCACCGCCGGATCCACCCAGTTGCATCCCGCCATCGTCACCTTGGCGGCCACCCGTTCCACCCGTTCCACCCGTTCCACCAGCACCAGCATCATTGGGCTCTCCCCCCATGCCGCCCTCTCCGGTGCCGCCCGTCGCGACCGGTGCATCGTCCGCATTGGCATCCGG
This sequence comes from uncultured Myxococcales bacterium, assembly GCA_964431675.1. Classification (GTDB taxonomy): domain Bacteria; phylum Myxococcota_A; class Polyangia; order Fen-1088; family Fen-1088; genus CAYSKR01. Next base: position 4,947 of record CAYSKR010000164.1, on the reverse strand, counting down.
TAAGATCTCGCCGCTGCCGCCGCTGCCGCCGGAACCGGCGGGCTTGACGCCACCATTTGCCGCTTCGGCATCACCCGCTCCGGTGACCACTGCGAACCCGGACCCGCTTGACGAACATGCCACAGCGGCGAGCAACAACGCTCCCACGGCAACGTGACGACACCCCGCAACCTTGTTCACGCTACATCCTATATCGGCGGAACCTGCCGCGCCTTGAAGTTTCGTCCAGGCGGTTGGCGACCGCTATTGCAAGCGCCCTGTGGGTAACATCACACACCGAAGCTCAGGCCACGTCCCAGTCGACCGACCCGCGCAACTCCTTGGCAACGGCATCTTCCATGGATCGCTCCACGGCGGTGCGATCCATGGAGGCCGGTGCATGGAAAATCAGCGTGAAGTAACCCTTGAGGACATTTTTCTTCTCGCCGAGGATCCGGCAGCCGTGCTGCACCAGGAGCGTGCGGTAGGCCTCCGACGCGCGCCCGATCACCTCACGGTCCAGGCCCTGAATCATCACGCGGTTGATCGGCCGAGTTTCCAGGATGTACAGCAATGCATAGCCGCAGGCCGTGGCGAAGAACGCGCCAACAAAAAGCTTGAGCCCGCAGCAGAAACCCACCACCGTCACCAGGATCACGCGGCCGGTGTCCTTGGCCTCGCCGACATCGGTGCGAAAACGAAGCAGCCCGCCGACGCCGAATACCACCATCCCCATGGCGGTGTTTTCCTGGACCAGCAGCGCAATCAGCGCGCCGACCATTGAGTACATGATGAAGGTCTTGGGCTGCTCTAGCTGTTCGAGGCTCGAAGCCTTGCGCCTGACCGCGGGGTGGTACGCCATGACGGCGCCAAGACCGATCGCCACCAGCAGCATCTGCGCCATGTCCAGCATCAGCCACACGTCGGTGAACCCTTGCCATCCGACGAGTAGCCGCTCGAACGACGAAACCTCCACAGCAGGCGCGGAGTCAGCGCCGCCGCCGATCCCGGTCATGCCCTGCAAGAACGCGCCTTTCCCAGCCCAGGCCAAAACGGGCCAAAGGGTGATCGCAAGCGTCGAACTGGCAACACCTGCGAAGATCCCTGGCCCGCGCTTCACAGGTCCAGGATTGGAGTCAGCGGACAAGAGTCCCAAGTACAAGAGTCTCAAGCAGGCGACGGCGACCGAACTTAAAAGTTGTAGAACAACCCGAAGCCGAAACCGACGTTGGTCAGGTTGTTGACGCGAAAGCGGCCGATCGCCAGCGGCTCATTGGTGATGGTGCTTTCGTAGCGGAACGCTACCTGGAGGTTGACGTGCTTGCCGAGCGGCGTATCAAGCCCGAGCATCGGCGCAAATGACGTCGCGGAGACTTTGGTGCGCTCGTAGCTGGAATCAAGCTCCGCGCGGGTCGACGCGACGGCCGACTTGGGTAGGTCGAGCTTTGCGAGTCCAAGTTCGAGTCCGAGGTAGGGCCGCGTTCCCCAGTCAACCGGCCCAAGGTACACGTGGCCCACAACCCCACCCCCGGCACACTTGACGTCCGAAGAACTCCGGCCACCTTCCTTGACCGGAAACGCCTGCGACCAGACGCCACCATTGACGCCGACGAAGAAGCGCTTGCTCGGGTGAACCCAACCGATGACTCCGCGGTAGCCGATCGACGGCTCGCCCAGGAATCCCGTCTTGCCCATCGGGTTGGTGGCCGACGCATCAGCGCCCGCGCGCACGTTCACCGCTGCCAAGGAGATCGAGGAAAACAGGAACCCGGCTGCCAGCACAGTGGTGGCCATGCCCACGCGCAGTGCCCGCGAGGTTACCTTGCCAATCGACGTTCGGGCCTTCTTGTCCAAGCACATCATGGATCGCGCCTCCGGTTATTTGTCGCAACGAGTCAGACCGACGACAAAGTCGTTTTACCTCACTTTGGGTCCGCTTTGCCTTTTTTTTTGCTCCGGTGGGATTCGTGGGTTTCTCGTCTTGGTGTCGATTGAAAGTCGCGCCTACGGAGGCGCGCATCGCGCGAGGGGATCGGGGGCCTCGCATGCACTTGGGTTGCAGCAGAACCGCTCGTAGGCGAGGCCGCAGCGACTCGGACCAAAGCCCCGCGGAATGCAGCGTGGAAGGATCAACTTATTGAAATGGTCCGAGTTTTCGCCGAAACGAGGGCAGCAAAACTTGACTTGTGGATTCTTACAATCGGCGTCAGTCGTGCATTGGCTGCCGAACATGCTGAAAACGCCCGTAAAATTGCCCGGGAGGGTTCTGTACATCTCCCGGCATTCGTCGGGTGTGGCGAGAACGACGCTGCCAGGCATCCCAAGTGACGGATGAATCGCGGCGTCAACATTGGTCAGACTGCAGAAAGCGTCAACCCCTCGATCGCGCGGCTGAGCCGTTCCGGCATCGGGGCGGGCATCAACTTGCATCGGCACGTCGGCGCCCGCATCGCGCGTCGGCGCTTCCGGCCGCGGCGTTGCGTCGCCAGGTTGTGATAACGGTTGGAGGACGAGTCTACCCTGAGCTGGCCCCCTACCCTCCGCAGGCGTCTGGCACAAGGTTATGACCCCGGATCCGTCATGGTTGAAGACAGCGCCTTTGGTCAGGCACCCAGGGAGAGAAAGCTTTTTGACATCGGAGATACGGCCTTCCTGGTCAAACGACAGATGCCAAATAAAACCTGGCGCACCGACCGGAGTCGCGATGGCCGCAGAGCCCCCGGTGGTATCGACCACCTCGAAGCTCAGCACCGGTCCGGGTAGATCCACCGTGTTTCTGATGACAGGCACATTGTCGGCATTTCGCCAAGAGATGCCGGTCGCTCGGGGGCCAGCGATTGCCAAGCAGGCTTGCCCACTGGAGCTGCACTGGATCTTCGCGTTGCTGTCGACAGATGGCGGCAGCGGGGCTGCCACGGCACCCACGAGCATGCCCGGACCCGCCCAACGATCCGAACCGTAGTAAAGACCGCCGGACCTCGTCACCGCCAGGCCATTCCACTTGCCGTTGCCAAGGTCGACAATGATCGCCGAGCTGACCTCTGGGGGAAGACCCTCGACAGACGCCACCCTCCCGGTGTTTGGGTTTATCAGGTGGACGCCGCCCTCCCCATCAATGACAACCGCCTGCGAGCCGGTACATGAGTCGATCTTGCCGGGCGGGCATGCGGGCCGGGCCTCCCTCAGGGGGCGAGGCGCCCAGTTCAATTGCTCCCCGATCCCAATATCTTCCTCCGGTGCCTTGCCAGGTCCATACAAGAACTCGATCAGCGCATTCTTGTCGACCAGATCGTTGATATTGCCCCTCTCGACCACCATGGTCTTCTTGCCATTCTTCTCGACGTCGAAGCTCCCCACGGCGTCCCGACCCGGCGCGCGCACATCCTTGAGCTCAAGTGTCTTCGAATCGTGAAACGCCACGCCGCCCTTGCCGGCAACCGCAACCTCGCCGTCCGCAGAACGGCGTAGGCTCGCGGCATCGCCCACCGTCGCTTTTGTCGCGCCCGGCATCTGGGCATTGACGCACCGGATCCCGTCCGTGACGGTCATCGACGCGCGCGCAGTCCTGCCGCTCGGCTGATCCAATCGCTGGAATATGACGGTGGTTCCCAGTTCGCCCTGTCCTGGCTTAACGCATGTGAACGCGGCTTGTGGGTTGCCCACGAACACCTTTGCGTTGACTAAAACCCCCATTGTCTTGAATGTATTTCCCTGGCGCGCGTTGTATGGCCTCGGGTGGTTGGCGCCCGAAAACGCCGACGAGGCCAGCAAGGTGAAGACATCGCTGGGAAGGACGAAGTGCTCAGCCTCCTCGACCGAGATCGTCACTACGTCGGCTACGCCCTTTGCTGTCACCTGCAGGCCCACGTTCCATACACCAATGTCTCCGACCTGCATCGTATTGTTGAAGGTATTCCCCAAGAATTTGAGCGAGACCCCAAGCTTGGAGACAAATAGGTTGCTGAAGTGGTTGATCGAAGCCGTGACCTCGAGGCGCCGACTGAGCAGCCTGTATTTGATACGCACGTTCTCAAGGGTTTCGATGTTCTGACCTGCCGCGTCCGTGGTGACCAGGCCGAGCATGGGGACCGCGCTCTCGAGATCGAGATCACGAAGGTCCTGGCCATCGATCTTGAGATCGATCAAGGCCGACTTGGCGAAGCGAAGACCATCGGGCTCCAGGATGTAGTGAAATGGCAAAGCACTGCCCACATCGCTCGGTGTCTGGCTGGAGTCGCCCCGGATGCAGATCTCCACAGATCGCTCAAGCGCCCCGGCCGGGATACGCAAGCTCACCTTGGCATCGGAACTCTGGACCTCGCCGCCCTCTTCCCCCACCGTGGTTATCTTCCCATTCGCACAGGCCGCGGTGGTCGCATCCCTCTTCGAACAGGCTACCAGTGGGAGCGCGAGCGCGAGCGCCGCACACCATGCGGCACGGCGGTGGTGGCGGTGGCCGATCATGGTTGCCTCATCACGGTGAGCGGCTAAGGACGGTTCCCAAGTCCCCTGCCGCCCAGATCGCGGTCGAGCTAGCGCCCCACAGGGCACGGATCGTTCGAGGCGCGGCGGGGCTGCTCTCGGTGGACCAGGTGCTGCCGTTCCAGCGCTCGATGATGCCTCCGGAGCCGGCAACCCAAACATCGTTCGGGCCGCTACCCCCTACCGCGTTGAGTCCCAGGTTAGCAGGGATCGACGTTGTCACCAACGCGGCACCGTTCCAGCGGCGGGCGGTGGCGGAACCTACGATCCAGACATCGGTTGCGCTGCTGCCCCAGACGGCGCGAAAATTCCCGGTCGTTCCGCTGGCAACCGCCACCCAGGCGCTGCCGTTCCAGCGCGCAATGGTGCCGCCATCACCGACGGCCCAGACATCGGTTGCGCTGCTGCCCCAGACGGCATTAAGCTTCAGGGTCGTTCCGCTTGCAACCGCCACCCAGGCGCTGCCGTTCCAGTGGTGGACCACAT
>CAYSKR010000163.1:0-32091 GCA_964431675.1 uncultured Myxococcales bacterium | reverse complement strand
GAGGGGGTGAACGATTATTAAACTGAAGTTCCCGCTCAAATTCCGGGTGTCGCCACGGACATCGCCAGTCACGTCACGCCGATGAACGGCCGATACGACCTCACGGATCCACTCCAAACGCCCGCGCGACGGCGGCTGCTGCCGCGCGGGGATCGTCCGCCTGGTCAATATCCGAAATGACCGCCGCCGCCGCCGCGCCCGCCGCCACCACTTCCGCGACGTTCGCCCGCGCCACACCGCCGATCGCCACAACCGGGATCCCCACGGCGGCGCAGACGTCGCGCAACGCCGCCGTTCCAACCGTGGGATCCGGATTCTCTTTCGTTCGCGTCCCAAACACCGGTCCGAAGCCGATGTAGTCGGCACCTCCGCGCGCCGCCGTCCGCGCTTGCTCCACGTTGTGCGTGGACACGCCCACGAACATGCGACGTTCGCCGAGGATCTTCCTCACTTCACCAAGCGGCAAGTCCTCTTGCCCTACATGGACCGCGTCCGCGCCCACGAGCAGCGCCAGATCCACGCGATCGTTCACACAAAACGGCACGCCGGCCGCGCGCGCCATCGTCAATACCGCCCCCGCGGCATCGCGAACGGCGAGCCCGCCGATGCGCTTGGCCCGCAGTTGCAGGCAGCATGGCCGGGCCGACAACAGATCTGCGGCCCTCTGTCGCAGACGCCCGGGCCGCAAATCGTCGGGCGTGTTCAGATCCAAGATGGCGTACAAGCCACGCCATCCAAGCGCCGCCATGGCTTGTAGACTATACCACCCGCCTCGAACATGCCCACGCCGTTCAAGCTTCAAACCTCGATGCGCCCGGCCGGCGATCAGCCGACGGCGATCAAGGAACTGATCGCTGGAATCAAGCGCGGGGACGCCGCGCAGGTGCTGCTGGGAATCACCGGCAGCGGCAAGACCTTCACCATCGCCAACGTGGTCGAGCACATCAACCGCCCGACCCTCGTGATCGCGCACAACAAGACGCTCGCGCACCAACTGTTCGGTGAGTTCAAGATGCTGTTCCCGGACAACGCGGTACACTTTTTCGTCAGCTACTACGACTACTACCAGCCCGAAGCCTACGTGCCCTCGACCGACACCTTCATCGAGAAGGACTCGCTCATCAACGAGGAAATCGATCGCATGCGCCACGCGGCGACGTACGCGCTGCTCACCCGGCGCGACACCATCATCGTCGCGTCGGTGTCGTGCATCTACGGCATCGGCGCGGCCGAGGCGTACCTCGGCATGAAGATCGATCTGCGCACCGGCATTCAAGTTCGGCGCGACGCCGTGCTGCGCCGCCTGATCGAAATTCAGTACGAGCGCAACGACATCGATTTTGCCCGCGGCACCTTCCGGGTGCGCGGCGACGTGGTCGAGATCTTCCCCGCCTACGAACGCGAAATCGCCATCCGCATCGAGTGGTTCGGCGACGAAATCGAGAGCATCGCCGAGGTCGATCCCTTGCGCGGCAAGATCCTGCGAAAAGTCGACGAGGTGTCGATCTTCCCCGGCTCGCACTACGTGACCCCACGCGACCGTCTGGTGGCCGCCATGACCGGCATCAAGGAAGAGCTGCGCCCGCGCCTGCAGGAACTGCGCGCGCAGAACAAGCTGGTCGAAGAACAGCGCCTGCAACAGCGCACCCTCTACGATCTCGAGATGCTCGAACAGATGGGCCGGTGCAAGGGCATCGAGAACTACTCGCGGCACCTGTCTGGGCGCAAACCCGGCGAACCCCCGCCCACGCTCTTCGACTATTTTCCCGACGACGTGCTGCTGGTCGTCGACGAGTCGCACCAGATGGTCCCGCAGATCGGCGCCATGTGGAAAGGCGACCGCGCCCGCAAGGAAACCCTGGTCGACTACGGCTTTCGCCTGCCCTCGGCGCTCGACAACCGGCCACTGCGCTTCGAGGAATGGGAAGCGCGCGCCAGGCAGGTGGTCTTCGTGTCGGCCACTCCCGCCGAGTACGAGATCGCGCGCAGCGCCGGCGTGCTGGTCGAGCAGATCATACGGCCCACCGGCTTGCTCGATCCAGAAATCGAAGTCCGCCCAGTGGGCTCCCAGGTGGACGATCTGCTGGCTGAGATCCGCGAGCGCACCAGGGCCGGCGACCGCGTGCTGGTCACCACCCTGACCAAGCGCATGGCTGAAGATCTGACCGAGTACTACAGCGAACTGGGTGTGCGCGTGCGCTACCTGCACTCGGACATCGAGACCCTCGAGCGCATCGAGATCCTGCGCGATCTGCGCCTCGGAGAGTACGACGTGCTCGTCGGCATCAACCTTCTGCGCGAGGGCCTCGACCTGCCCGAGGTGTCGCTGGTCGCTATCCTGGACGCCGACAAGGAAGGATTTCTGCGCTCCGCCCGATCCCTGATCCAAACCATCGGGCGCGCGGCCCGCAACGTGCGCGGCAAGGTCATCATGTACGCCGATCACGAAACCGAATCAATGAAGCGCGCCATCGCCGAGACTGGGCGCCGCCGCCACCTGCAAGAGGCCTACAACAAGGAGCACGGCATCACGCCGAAGACGATCCAGAAATCCATCCAGGATCTGCAAGGCACCGCCCAGGACGACTTCGTCGATCTCGGCAAGGCGGCCGCCGCGCTAACTGGGCGCGGCAAGAGCAAGGGCCGAAAAGCGGCCATCGACGTCGATGACATCCCGGGCGAGATCAAGCGCATGAAGCTAGAAATGATGGATTTCGCCGAAGCGCTTGAATTCGAAAAAGCGGCCACCGTGCGCGACCGCATCAACGAACTCGAAGACCTCGCGCTGACGATTGGGTGAAAGCCAACGACGGCGACGCCCCATCAGAAAACCGTTGCCTGCCTCAGATTTCTGAGGCGGCGCGGGAAGGTTTCGCCAGGCGTGGCACCACTTTCGCCCCAGGCACGCGACTTGCATGCTCTTCGCCGTGAACCATTCACCCGGAGGATTTATCCCATGCGTCATTTGTTCACGGCAACCTTCGTTCTTTCTGTCGCTTTCGCATCGGCCTGCACCGGTGGCGGCGGCTTGGCCTTTGATTTCGACGGCGGGGGTCCGGCGGGTGGCGGTGGTGGTGTTGGTGGTGGCGGTGGCGGTGGCGGGACCACTGGCCGAGGTGGCAATGGGGCCAGTGTCGACGGCGGCCCCACGATGTGCCCGGGAATTATCTGTCCCGCCGTCGTGTGCCAGTACGGCTTTCAGAAAGATTCGAACGGCTGCGGCACGTGCCAGTGCAGCGCTGCTCCGGTTTGCCCGGCCCTCACGTGTCCGATTCCGCAACCTGCCGATGCCGCCACCCCTCTCATTCAACTGCCCCCAGCCTGCGCTTTTGGCCGCGCCAAAGACGGCAACGGCTGTGACACCTGCACGTGCCTGCCGCCACCGGCCTGCGACACCCGGGCATGCGACGGCAGTCCCAAGGATCTCAACTGCCCGCCAAACGCCACGGGCGGCTATGCGTGCGTGCATAGCAGCCCCATGGACAACGGGTGTCGCTGGCAGCTCAACTGCATCCCTATCGCGCTGCCGTTCGACTGCGCACAGGTGCGAGATCGCAGGAGGTGCCAACTGAGGGACATCCCTTGCGGGTGGCTCGAGCCCGGCTGCGTTGACCCCAAGGTGCCGGCTGGCTGCTACAACCTCAATGATCTTGAATGCGGCCCTGCCAAGGCCTGCGCCGCCGGAAAGATCTGCGTGCGCCGGAACGTGGACACATGCCCCACGGGGGCCTCGGTCGGGGGGATCGTCTGCCGCCCTGGTGTCTGCCATCAGAGCATCAACATCTGCCTGTGACCTGGCGCGGCGCCTCCTTACTTTCGCACCAGTTTCCAGATCGGCCCTTCGTGCGACACGATGAACAGCTCGCCGTCTTGGTCTTCGCCAAACGCAGCGATCTTGGCCAGCGTGCTATCTGGATCGAGCGCCTTCTTCCAATCCCATGAATCGATGGCCTTGCCGTCTTTCATGCGGAAGCTGCGCAGGATGCCCGTGCAGTAGTCCGAGAAAAAATAGTTTCCGTCGAGTTCCGGCAGCGCCTTGCCGCGGTACACGTATCCGCCGGTGATCGAGCAACCTTCGCTGTGCGGGTACTCGATAAAAGCGCGGGTCAGGCCCGCCGTGTCGCACGTGGCCTTGCCGAAGCAGTGCAGTCCCTCGACGATGTTCCAGCCGAAGTTGTGACCGGCGATCTTGTCCGCCGTGACGAAATGCACGTACTCGAAGATGTTCTGCCCAACGTCGGCGATGTACAGATCCCCGGTCTTGCGGTCGAAGGTGAATCGCCACGGGTTGCGCAATCCCTTGCTCAAGATCTCGGGCGTCGCGACCGGGGCATCGACGTCGATGCGGATCATCTTGCCCAGCAACGACTGCGGATTCTGTGCATTGCCCTGCGGATCGCCGCCTGAGCCGCCGTCGCCCAGGAGAACCATCAGCTTGCCGTCCGGCGCGAACGCCAGGCTGCCGCCGTTGTGGTTCGAGTACGGCTGATGCACGAACAACACTTCCCGCTTCCAACTTGGATCCGCGCGCCCCGCGTAGTCTTTCACGCCGACGCGCATCTCGATCACGCGCGTGTCGCCCTTTCGATCGGTGAAGTTCACGTAGAAGCGTCCGCTCTTGGCAAACGCGGGATGGAACGCCAGCCCAAGCAAGCCCTGCTCGCTGTTGCCCGGGCCGGTCGCCACCTGCCCGGTCAGGTCGAGAAACGGTGCCGGATCGAACGCCGCGCCCCGCAGCACGCGGATGCGGCCGGGCTTGTCGACCACAAACAGGCGGCCTGCCTTCTCCCCCGGCACCGCCACCATCGCCACGGCTAGATCCGCGTCGCGCGTGATCAGTTCCAACTTCACACCGGACGCAACGGTCGCCGGCACCGCGGGCGGCGGAGCTGGCGGTGGCACGACGATCGGCGGGCGCTTGACCACCGCTTTCCTGGTCAACCCAAGCGTCGACCGCCCTGCCGGTGCCAGGTTCGCCTTGCATGAGGCAAAGGCCGTCATTCCGACCACCGCGATGGCCATCCGTCCCGTCCAACGTCTCATGTCTCCTCTCATGTCTCCTCCGGTTGTTGCTGCGTGAGGCAATGGATGGTGCCCAATCCCCACACCAGATCCACCGCATGAATTCCGACCACGCTGCGGCCCGGAAACGCGTCGGCAAGAATACCCAGCGCCTTGCGGTCCGCAGGATCGTTGAACGTCGGGACCAGGACCACCTCGTTGCCGATGTAGAAGTTCGCGTAGCTGGCGGGCAGGCGCTGCCCGTCATACGCCAGGGGCGCTGGCATGGGCAAGTCGACTATATCGATGCGTGATCCATCTTGCAAACGCTGCCCCGCGAGCCGCTCGCGGTTTTCCTCCAGTGGCCGGTGGTTGGCCTCCCGCCCGTTCTTTTCGCGGCACAAGACCACGGTGCGCGGCCCAACGAAGCGACAGACGTCGTCAACATGGCCGTGGGTGTCGTCGCCAGCGATTCCTTTTCCAAGCCACAAGACCCTGGAAACGCCGAGCGCGTCGGCAAACACCTCTTCGTAGTCGCGCCGTGAAAATCCCGGATTGCGCACCTGCGTCGCCGGATCGAGCAGGCACTCCTCGGTGGTGAGCAACGCCCCTTTGCCATTGACGTCGACCGAGCCGCCCTCGAGCACAACCGCATGTCCGTGGTGCTGCACGAAGCGAATCGGCATGCGCAACGCCCGCGCGGCCCGTTCCGGGATCTGATGGTCGCGTTTCCAGTCCGGGTACTTGGCCCACCCGTTGAAACCAAACCGCGCGACTTGAACCCGGCCTGCGCCGTCGCGCACAAAAATGGGTCCCATGTCGCGATTCCAGCCGCGGTCGGTGGCGAACCGATGAAAGCTGACCCGACGCAAGTTGGCCCCAGCTCGGCGCAGTATTTCCCGGGCGTTTTGGGTCGCCCTCGCGCCGCCGACGAGAATACGAACCCGCTCGCCCGTCGCCAGCTTGCGCGCGATCTCCCCATATACCCATGGGATGGTGACGAACTTCCCCGGCCAGTCCGAGCGTTTGTGCGGCCAGGTGATCCAGGTTGCCGCGTGGGGCTCCCACTCGGCGGGCATGCGAAACGCGCCGGCCATTTTCATATCGTCGCGCCCGCTCAATCGATGAACCGTCGGCCGATGTCCGAATAGGCGTCAACGCGGCGGTCGCGCAAAAAAGGCCAGTTGCGGCGAACCTCTTCCTGCCGCCCCAGATCGATCTCGCCAATCAAGGTCTCTTCCTGATCGATGCTCGCTTCGGCGATCACGCTCCCAAACGGGTCGACCAGGAACGAGCTGCCCCAAAACTCAAGGCCCGCGTCGGTCGGAATCAGCTTCTCGTGACCGACCCGGTTGACGGCGGCCACGTAAACGCCGTTGGCGATCGCGTGACCACGCTGGATGGTTTGCCACGCCAAGCGCTGGCTGGTGCCGTGTTGCGCCTTCTCGTGCGGGTGCCAGCCGATGGCCGTCGGATAGAACAGCACCGCCGCGCCCTGCAAGGCCGTCAGGCGCGCCGCCTCCGGGTACCACTGGTCCCAGCAGATGAGCGTGCCGACGCGGCCGTGGCGCGTGTTCCATGCCGAAAAGCCCAGATCTCCCGGCGTGAAATAGAATTTCTCGGAAAAACACGGATCGTCGGGAATGTGCATCTTGCGGTACAGGCCAAGGTTCTTGCCATCCGCGTCGATGATGGCCGCGCTGTTGTGGTACAGGCCGGTGGCCCGCTTCTCGAACAACGGCACCACGATCGCGACGCCGAGGTCTTTCGCCAACAGACCGAAGGCTTCGGTGCTCGGCCCGGGCACCGTCTCTGCAAGATCGAAAAACGCGTGGTCTTCTTTCTGGCAGAAATACTGCGATCGGAACAGCTCGGGCAAACAAATCACCTGCGCGCCCCGCGCGGCGGCCTCGCGCACCTTGGTGACCGCCTTGCGCAAGTTGGCTTGCGGATCTGCGGACATGCCCATCTGGACAAGACCCACGTTGAATTTTTCCGGCGGCGACATGCGCGCCAGATTGTAACGCAACCCCGGTCACGGTCAGGTGCTGTTCGCCAACTGCTAACCGCGCCGGTAGCCGAGACGCCAGATGCGCGTCCCGTCTTTTTCGCACTGGAGCTCGCGCCGCGATCGCGCGCTCACCGGGCTTTCCTTGAGAAACGTCCACGGTCCCGCCAGGCCCTCGAACGGCTGCGGGCTCATTTCCAGCAGCGCCATGGTTTCGAGCGCCAGGTCAAAGATGTCGGTCGCCATGTGCAACTCGCCATCCGGCGCAAGCAAGGCGTGAATGTCGGCGACGACTTCCGCCGACATTGCTCTGCGCTTGTGCTGGACGGCCTTGAAAAACGGGTCGGGAAAATAGAAGAAAAATCGCCGGACACTGCCCGCCGGAAAGATGCGGCGCAAGTCGACCGATAGGTTGGCGAACAGGCTTTTGACCTGAGGAAGTCCTGCTTTCTCCACTTCGATGTTCGCCGCAAGCACGTGTTCCCTCCGGAGCTCCACCCCCACGTAGAAGCCATTCGGCTCCGCCCGCGCCCGATCCATGAGGAACCATGCCTCGGCGGATCCCAGCTCCACCTCCACCGGTACCCCGGGCGGGAACGCGAGCGGCGCGATGGGAATGTCGAAAAAGTTCGACTTGAGCGGATTGACGTGTTGGCGGATGCGCATCGGACATCACGGCCGCGCGGCTCCCACCCGGTTACTTGGGAACCTTTTCCCAGTCCTCGAGGAACTTCTTCAGGCCGCTATCGGTCAGTGGATGTTTCAGCAACTGCTGCAGCACGTTGTAAGGCACCGTGGCCACGTGCGCACCACACAGGGCCGCCTCGACCATGTGCAACGGGTGCCGCACCGACGCCACGAGCACCTCGGTCTTCAGCCCATAGTTCTTGTAGATGGTGACGATCTGGCGAATCAGATCCATGCCGTTGTGTGCAATGTCGTCCAGCCGCCCGACGAAGGGCGAGATGTACGTGGCACCCGCCTTGGCCGCCAGCAGCGCCTGGATGGGGGAAAAGCACAGCGTGACGTTGGTCTTGATACCCTCGTTGCTGCAACGCTTGACCGCCTTGAGCCCCTCGGCGATGAGCGGAAGCTTGATGACGATGTTGGGCGCGATCTTGGCGTAGTCGTACGCCTCCTTCATCATGTCGTCGGCCTTGGTCGACACCACTTCAGCGCTGACCGGCCCTTTGACCACCTGGCAGATCTCAACCAAGACGTCCTTGAACTTCCGCCCCGACTTCGCGACCAAAGACGGGTTCGTGGTGACGCCGTCGATGATGCCCTGGTCGACGCACTCGCGGATCTCGGCGATGTTGGCGGTATCGATGAATAATTTCATGGGTTTTCCTTTTTGAGTGCTGCGGCAGAATTGGCCCGCAGAATTGGCCCGATCAGGCCGGACTCGGGCGCGCCGCGGCGATGCCGTTGGTGCGCTTGTCAGCATAGTTGATTAGCAGTTGCTGGGCAATGCCAATGAGATAGCTGGTCAAGGTGTAGACCGCGAGAGCGGCCGGTAAAAACAGCGAAAACCCGGTGAACATGATGGGCATCATGATCGCCATCATCTTCTGCTGCTGCGGATCCGTTCCGGCCGGCGACATGCGCATCTGAACGACCATCACCGCGCCCATCAATAGCGGAGTGATGTAAAACGGATCCCGCGCCGACAGGTCGTGAATATAGCCAAAGAATTCTGATCGATACAGCTCGACCGAATAGTTCAGGGTCGAGAACAGCGCGATCCAGATCGGCATCTGGATGAGGCTTGGCAGGCAGCCGCCGAAGGGCGAGACACCGTGCGCCTTGTACATGTTCATGGTCTCGGTGCCGAGACGCTGCTTGTCGTTCTCGTACTTCTTGCGCAGCTTCGCGACTTCCGGTGCCAGGCGCTGCATCTTTTTCGCCGACGCCATCGTCCGCCAGGTTGGATAGAACGTGACCAGCTTGACGAAGAGCGTCAGCATGATGATCGCCAGGCCCCAGTTCCCGGCCCAGTGGTGAAACAGCTTGAGCAGGTAGAGCAACGGCCGCGACAGCACCGCGAAAGTCACGTTGACCACCTCTCCGAGGTGCGCGTCTTCGCCGCCAGGCCGCACCTGATCGATCTCGTCCAGATCCTTGGGGCCGGCAAACACGGTGAACCCGTAGGCGGTGTGAGCGGCTGGTGCCAGGGTGCGGCTCGTGAAGGACAGAAAAACTTCGCCCGTGGTTGCGTCAACCGCTTTGCGGCCGCACTTGCGTTCGAGGGGTGGTGATTCGGCCTCCGGCACGGCAGCCAGCGTCACGAACTTTTCGTCGGCCGCGATCCACCGCACCGCTCCGACGTTCTCTTCCCCGTCCTTGAGTTTCTCGATCTCGTTGCGCTGCGGCTTGCCATCGACGAAGCACACCATCTCGGTGATGTTGGCCTCCGCATAGGACAAAAAACTGCCGCCCTTCTTGGCCGGATCCTGTTGCCGATACAGGTGGAGCGCGACGTTGTGGGCGGCCGGTTTGTCCGACTTGTTCTCGACGTCAACCACAAGGCCAAGACGGTACTTCCCGGGCAACGCGGTGTAGCGTTTTTCCACGGCGACCTGGGCGTTCTCGGCGCGGAAGGTCACGGCGTTTTCGTTCGGCCGCGTCACCGTCCATGCGACGTCGTCGGCGAGAGTAAAGTCGGCCTTGGGAAAGCTCAGGTGCAACGGTGCCGCGCCCGGCGCTGCGGCGACCGCGGCCATGCCGCTGTCCGGATCCCCCTTGCGCGACAAATACTTGCTCTCGCGCAGGCGAACTTCGTTCAACACGCCACCGTGGTTCGACAGAATGAACCGCGCCGAGGGGGTGTCGAGGACGGTCAGCTGCTCAGGCCCGCGCTGCGCCGAGGGGACAACTTGCCCCTCCGATTTCGCAGGTGCCGTCTGGTCTGGCGTGGTTGACCCGACCTGGGCCCTGGCGGCACCGTCCTGCAACGCTGTCGTCGCGGCGGCGGTGGGTGCGACGCTCTGTGGTGGCGGCGGAACCGGCGGAAAGATCTTCCACCACACGAGGGCAATCCCCATGCACAGCACCACCGCAAGCAGCGTCCGCTTATCCACGCGCGGCTCTCGGCAGTTGGCCCGGAACGGGATCGTGCCCACCGGTACAAAACGGATGGCAACACAGCAGGCGTCTGGCACCCAGGACCAACCCCTGGGCGGGTCCAAAAGCCCTGATCGCTTGTTCCATGTACGCCGAACAGGTTGGTTCGAATCGGCACACGGGCCCGAGCAGCGGCGACAGCGCCATGCGGTACAAACGCAGCAGCCCAAGCAAAAGCAAGGTCATGGCCGACTCGACGATCCCGGCCTATTCAACCGGCGAAGCAGTCCACGTATTTCCGCCGCGGTGCCTTCAAGGCCCGCCCGCGCGGCCTCGGGCCGGGCGATGATGACCAGATCCATGCCCTCGGGCGTGAGGTCGGCAAGCCGTCGATAGCTCTCGCGAATCCAACGTTTGACTCGATTTCGGGTGACTGCCTCGCCCACTTTCTTGCTCACCGTTATTCCCAGGCGCGCCGCCCCCCCTCCCGCGCGCGGCATGGTGAACATCAGATAGCTGGCACCCGACGAGCGTCGCCCGTGGGCCTGGGTCGATAGAAAATCCACCCGGCGGCGCAGGCGCTGTGCCCGCCCGAGGGTTTCGTGGCGGCTCGAGGCAAGCACACCCTACTTCTTGGAAATCGTGACCGTGAGACGCTTGCGCCCTCGGGCCCGGCGGCGACGCAACACTTCGCGCCCGGCTTTGGTGCTCATGCGCTTACGAAACCCGTGGGTTCGTTTGCGGCTCTTGCGATGGGGCTGATACGTTCTCTTCACGGCTGCCTCCGGGCGTCTGCACGAGGGAGAGGTGAACTAACATTCGTCGCGGGTGCTGTCAAACCGTGAATCAAGCTGCCCCGAACTCGCCGCGCCGATCATCGAGAAAACCACCGATCGCGCCGCTGCGGCGGGCTGCACTCCGTCGAGGAGAAGGGCGCGCCAAGATTTGTGCAGCGATCGCAGCGACGGGCGAGTTCATTTTCTCGCGCGGCGGTTTTTCCTTCTCCGTCGAGAAAAACCCGATCTCCGGTTCTTCGATCGCGCAAACCCGCGCGCCATGCGGTTTGTAGCCTCGCCCTGCACGCAGCCATCGTGGTTTTCTGGGTGCGCGCGATCGAAGCGCTGACAGACTGCAAAATCGCCATGATTTACCGGGGGCTACAGCACGCAGGTCCGGAATCTGCGCGGGCCTCGTTCGGATCGCATCGCCCTCCCAAGTTTTTTTTTTGCCTGTTTTCAATAAGTTCCCGAACCGGCGCAGCATCTCCTTGCCGTTTGTATCCGCGGCTTGGTAAAGAGTCGGCCCGCCACCGCTGGTCGGCGCACAACCTGGATCTCGGTGAGATGACAAATCGACGCTGCTGCTAAGCGTATTCATTCTCTGTTGACAAAGAGTGGGAAGACATCACTAACGTGGCTATATTGCTGCGTTTTTTCCTTGTCATGGCCTGTGGATAAACAACAAACATGATCGATCTCTGGGGAGAAGCGGTTCGAGCCATCGAACCCAAGGTCAAGCCCGCACAGCGGGACATGTGGTTGCGCCCGATCGAGTGTGTGTCAATTTCAGATAGCGCCATCCACCTGCGCGCACCGAACCGCTACCACAAGGAGTGGTTCGAAGATCATTTCCTCCCGTCGATTCTTGAAGATATGCGCGCGCGCTCAGGCCGGGACTTCACCGTCACGTTTGAGCTTGTCGACGAGGCGGTCGCCGGGCAGCCTGCAAGCGTGGACGGCGAGCGCGTTTCCGTCCCCCTGCCGAGCGCACCACCGAGCGCACCGCCGCGCGATCTCGACCCGCGCTACACGTTTGACACGTTCGTCGTGGGTGCGACCAATCAGTTCGCCCACGTTTCCGCTCGCATGGTCGCCGAGACACCGGCGCAGAAGTTTAACCCGCTGTTCCTGTACGGAGGAACCGGGCAGGGCAAGACCCATCTTCTTCACGCCATCGGTCACGAGATATGGCGGCAGCACCCCGACTGGAAAATCAAGGTTGTGACCTGCGAGCGCTTCGTCACCGAATTCATTGGCGCCATGATGAACCAGCGCCGCCAGGGTAGCCACGCCGGGACCAGCCTCATGGACGACTTCCGCGGCCGTTACCGCGACGAACCTGACGTCTTGCTGGTCGACGACATCCAGTTCCTCGCCAACAAGGACAGCTCTCAGGATGAGTTCTTTCACACCTTCAACGCACTGCACCTCACGCACAAGCAGATCGTCCTCACGTGCGACAAGCTCCCGGGTGAGCTTCCCGGGCTCGAAGATCGACTGCGCAGCCGTTTTAACTGGGGCCTGCTGGCAGAAATTCCTCAGCCCGACCTCGAGACGAGACTCGCGATCCTCAAGCGCAAGGCAACCATCGAGGGCGTCATTTTGTCCGATGACGTGGCGCTGTTTCTGGCTTCAAACGTCAAGTCCAACGTCCGGCAGCTAGAGGGCGTGCTGCGCCATCTGTTTGCCAGGGCGGCCATAGAACATGGTGAAATCACAAGGGAGTTCGCTCAGAAGACGCTCCAAAAGGTATTGCCGGCGGCACCGCCGGGACTGACCGTTGAAGGCATCCAGCGCGAAGTCTGCGACTACTTCGGGGTGAAGTTGCAAGACATGAAAAGCGCCAAACGCCACCGCGCTGTCGCTCATCCTCGCATGGTGGCAATGTACCTGGCGCGCCACCTGACCGCGATGAGTTACCCCGAAATCGGCAGTCGCTTTGGCGGCAAGGATCACTCCACCGTCATCAGCGCCGTGCGCAAAATCGAGCGCCTCATTGGCCAAGATCCGAGTCTGCGCAGCGTGGTGCAGACGCTTGAAGGCCGCCTACGTAATTCGTGAATCGCAGCCGGTGCCACCTTTGTGGAAAAGGTTGTTTATAGTTCGGCGAAAACACTCCCCCCCCTATCCCCCAAACGATCTCCACTATTCTATCCACCTTCTTCCCACATGCCTTTTCGCCTTATCACCGACGGTGGCCAAGTTTATTCACAGAAACCACAGCCCCTTCTACTTCTCCTATCTTAGATCAATCTAAATAAAGGTATAAGGAGCAGACTCGACTGTGTGTGAAAACAAGGCTTCGGGGTAAATTTCGATGGAATTCAAGATCGCAAAAAATCACCTTCTCCGGGGGTTGTATTTGGCTTCCGGGATCGCCGATCGAAAGAGCACGATGCCGATATTGGCGAACGTCCTCATTCGCACCGACGGCAAAGATCACGTCCTGTGTGCCGCCACCGATCTCGGCGTTGCCGTGATGACCAGGCTGCCCGCCAAGGTCGACAAGGAAGGTGCCCTCACCTTGTCGGCTCGCCAGTTCTACGAAATAGCGAAGGGGCTTTCTGGTGAAGAGGTGTACCTGCGAAGGACCGAGCAGAACTGGGCGGAAATCAAGGCTGGCAGTGCGGAATTCAAGATCGTTGGGATGGCGGATCGTGAATACCCCAAGTTGCCGTCAGTCGCTGAAGCGCTGCTGGGAAAGGTGGACTCCAAGACCTTCGGTGACATGATCGGAAAAACCATTTTTTCGGTTTCGACCGACGAGACCCGGCAGCATCTGGCGGGCGTGTTCTTCGAAAGTGACGGCAGCAAGGCGGGCATGGTGTCGACGGACGGCCACCGCTTGTCCAAGATAAGCCATGACCTTGCTGGCGCGCTCAAGCTCGATGTCGGGGTGCTTTTACCGCGCAAGGGCATCATCGAAGTGCGCAGGGCACTCGAAGGCCGGGAAACGCCGTGCGAAATTGGCGTGTACCAGGGTCATTTTGTGCTGCGCGCAGACGACGTGACCATGACCATCAAGCTCTCGGACGGGCAGTTCCCGCCTTATGATCAGGTCATTCCGAAGGACAACGACAAAGTCATTGTGGTCAATCGCGTGGAGTTGCTCGATGCCCTGCGCCGAGTGGCCATCGTGGCGTCGGACAAGACCTGGGGGGTGCGTTTCAGTCTCGAAAAGGGGAGGCTCTCCATTGAGGCCGACAACCCTGACCTGGGCACCGCGCGCGAGCGCCTGGAAGTTGGCTTCACGGGCGCGTCCGTCAATGTCGGGTTCAATGCCAAGTATTTCATCGAGCTGCTCGGTGAGATGGCGTCCACCGACGTAAAGATCGAGCTCGCCGGCGAACTCGATCCAGCGGTGGTCAAGCCGGTCGACGGTGGCGACTACCTGTGTGTCGTGATGCCGATGCGGCTTTGACAAGCTAGCTTTGCGTCTCGAAAGTCTGATTCATTCCGGCTGGCGAAACCTCGATCCGGGGATGTTTTCCCCGGCGCCGCGCGCGACGGTTCTCTTTGGGCACAACGGCCAGGGCAAGACGAACCTGCTCGAGGCGATTCACTTTCTGTCCGAATTCCGATCATTTCGGACCAAGAGACTGGCTGACCTCGTGCGCAGGAATCAACCGGCCGCGCGTTTGTCGGCCATGGTCGACGTGGGTGGTCTGCGAAGAAAAGTCGACGTGGATTTGCGGCCCCCCGGGAAAGCGATCCAGGTCGACGGCAAGGGTGCCCGCCGAGATTCGCCAAGCATGCGTGGGGCAAGCACCGTGCTTTTTGTACCCGAGGATTTACTGTTGCCGAAGGCCGCACCGCAGGCGCGACGGTCATTCCTTGACCGCGCCATCTTTGGGACCGATCGTGCCTACTGGCCAGAGGCTTCGGCGTTCGCGCGTGTGCTCAAGAGCCGGAATGCACTCCTGCGTCAGCGGATCTTTGCCGCGCCTTTGCTTGACACCTACGACGAGGAGCTGGCGCGAACCGGTGCTCGCATGGTCATGCGCCGCAGGGAGCTGGTCCTCACCCTTGCGCCGAGCGTGTCCGAGTGCTTTCGCGACATCCATGGCGACCTGGCGCTGCAAATCCGTTACCGCAGCCACGCGACGGTCGAGGAAGCGGCCGACGAGGCGCAGGTCGGCCTTGCGCTCCTGCGTGGCCTGGGGCAACGCCGCGCGCTTGACCAGCAACGCGGCTATTCGGGATTTGGGCCGCAGACCGATGATCTGGAGATTCAGCTCGATGGACATCTGCTGCGGGAGCATGGATCGCAAGGCCAGATGCGATCGGCGATCCTCGCGCTCAAACTGGCCGAACGGGTACACATCGAACGGGCCGTGGGCGAGGCACCACTGCTGCTGCTTGATGATGTTGCGAGCGAGCTGGACGAGATCCGGCGCGGCAAGCTGTTCGAATCCCTCGCATCGCTGTCAGGGCAAACCATCCTGACGGTCACCGACCGGCACCTGTTGCCGGCGCTGCCCGGGCGGCAGGACTTCCAGGTTGAACAGGGGCGCGTTGTACCGGCCTGAGGCTTTTCTCTTTACACCCCACGGCAACAGTGCTAGGTTGCTGGAACTATTAGGGTTTTTGCACAACCCTCGAACCTTATGAGCGAGCAAAACGACAACGGTTCGGGTCTGCTGCCGACGGCCAACGGGAGCAGTTACAACGAAGAGAGCATCCAGGTCTTGAAGGGCCTCGAGGCCGTGCGCAAACGGCCCGGCATGTACATCGGAGACACCGATGACGGCTCGGGTCTGCATCACATGGTGTACGAGGTCGTCGACAACTCGGTCGACGAAGCGCTGGCCGGGTACTGCAAGCGCGTTGACGTCAAGATTCACCACGACGGATCGGTGTCGGTCGAGGACGACGGCCGCGGTATCCCGGTCGGCGAGCACCCAACTGAAAAGCGTCCGACGGCCGAGGTGGTCATGACGGTGCTGCACGCCGGCGGCAAGTTCGATCACTCGAACTACAAGGTTTCCGGCGGTCTGCACGGGGTCGGCGTCTCGGTCGTGAACGCGCTGTCCGAGTGGGTCAAGCTCGAGATCAAGCGTGACGGAAAAGTCTATTACCAGGAGTACCGCCGTGGCGATCCGTTCACCGGTCTCGATCCTATTGGCGTGTCGGAAAAGACCGGCACCAAGATCACGTTCAAGCCCGACTCCTTGATCTTCAAGGGGACCGAGTTCAGCCTGGAGATCCTGACGCAGCGGCTGCGCGAGCTCGGCTACCTGAACAGTGGTCTTGTCATCACCGTCCTTGACGAGCGCTCGGGCAAGGGCCACGAATTCCATTTCGACGGCGGCATCGCACAGATGGTCGCCGACCTGTCGTCGTCAAAGACCGTGGTACACGACAAACCGATCGTCATCATGGGGGAACAGGACGGAACGCAGATCGAGATCGCGCTGCAGTGGAACGACTCGTACCAGGAAACGATTTTCTGTTTCACCAACAACATCAAGAACAAGGACGGCGGCACCCACCTGACCGGTTTCAGGGCCGCGCTGACCCGCACGGTGAACGCTTACGCGCAGCCCATCGGCCTGCTCAAGGATCTGAAGAATGGCCTGGGCGGCGACGACATCAGCGAGGGCATGACCGCTGTGGTGTCGGTCAAGCACCCGGACCCAAAATTTTCGAACCAACCGAAGGACAAGCTGGTCTCGTCCGAGGTCAAGGGCATCGTCGAGCGTGTCGTCAACGAGAAGCTTGGCCGTTTCCTGGAAGAGCATCCCAAGGAGGCCAAGCAGGTCATCGAGAAAGCCGTGCTCGCGGCGCGCGCGCGCGACGCCGCCCGCAAGGCGCGGGAACTCGTGCAACGCAAGGGGGCGCTCGACATCTCGTCCTTGCCCGGCAAGCTCGCCGACTGCCAGGAACGAGATCCAGCGCTGTCTGAGCTTTACATCGTCGAGGGCGACAGCGCCGGTGGCTCGGCCAAGCAAGGCCGCAACCGCAAGGATCAGGCCGTGCTGCCGCTGCGCGGCAAGATTCTCAACGTCGAGAAGGCGCGGCTCGACAAGATGCTGTCGTCGCAGGAGATCGTCACGCTCATCACCGCGCTTGGCTGCGGGGTCGAGAAAGAAAAAGCGATCGACAAGATCCGCTACCACCGCGTCATCATCATGACCGACGCCGACGTGGACGGCAGCCACATCCGGACCCTGTTGCTCACGTTTTTCTACCGGCACTTTCCCGAGATGCTTGAGCGCGGCTACCTGTACATCGCGCAGCCGCCGCTTTATCGGGTCAAGAAGGGCAAGAAAGAGCTGTACCTCAAGAACGAGCAGGCGCTCGAGGACTACCTGGTGGACAGCGCGACCGAGGACTTGATCTTGCGAACACCGGTCGGTGAGGGCGTCACCGGGAAAAAACTGGGTCACCTGGCGCGGCAGGCAAGCCGCTACAAGAAACTCCTGCGCGTCATCGATCGGCGCGTCGACGCCCGGCTGGTCGATGCCATCGTCAAGTGTTCGAAGCTGTCCAAGAACGATCTGCGCGATCAGATGATCGTCGCGAAGGCACTGGCGAGCCTGCAGCAGTATTTCGATACCTACGCGCCGGAGCTTTCGGACGCCGTGCTCAAGGTCGTGCCCGACACCGAGCACGCGGGCTTCAAGATCGTCGCAACGGCGAAGCCGGGGGGGGTACGCAAGAACACGATCATCGACTTTGGGTTCATGGATTCGCCCGAGTTTGCCGATCTGACGTTGCTCTACGCGGATCTTGGGATCCTGGGGCCGCCGCCTTACGTTCTGCGCGCGGGCGACGAGGCGATCGAGTTTTTGCGCATCGAGGATCTCGCGGAGCGGGTTCACGAGCAGGGCAAGAAGGGCCTTGCGATCCAGCGCTACAAGGGCCTTGGCGAGATGAACCCGGAGCAACTGTGGGAGACGACTCTCGATCCTGCGCGCCGAACCTTGCTGCAGGTGCGCGTCGAAGATGCCTACGAAGCCGACCGGTTGTTTTCGACGCTCATGGGCGATCTGGTCGAGCCGCGGCGCGCTTTCATCGAGCAAAACGCGCTCAACGTCCGCAACCTCGACGTGTAGCAACCCGCCAGGCGATGAGCGCCCGGCGGGCCTCGGTATTCCTACGCGCGGATGTTGTGGATGGTGCTCATCTGCATCTGCTGAAACGTCGACAGTAGCTGGCTGGTGAGCGTCATCATCTGCGAGATTTGATTCATCTTGGCTTGCAGCATCTGCATGGCCTTCGGATCGTCGAAGACGGCGTCAGGGATATCGCCCGAGCGCATGGCGGCCATCAGCTCCGCCGGCGACTTGGCCAGAAACGCCTTGGCGTCGCCAGCGACCCCGGACGACTGGTCCGAGGACGCCGTGGCTGGCGGCGTGCTGGTCGTTTCGCTGGATCGCGTATTCGAGGGCGTGTCAGCAGGGCGCAAGCCCAGTTGCTCGGGAGTCAGTGCAGATCCCTCACGGCCGGGTGGCCCCACCTCTGGTGATACTCCGGCGGGCGCACTCTCGGCGAGCGCCGCGAGTTGGGGCCCGAGGTCGGCCAGCAGATCCGTCGCATCGTCGAGTAGGCCCGCATAGTTCCCAGTCTCCAAATCCACGAGGCCCTGGACGATGTCGCCAATGAACTCGAGCTCCGGTGGAAGGATCGCATCACAGGCTGCCTCGGCGAGCTGGCCCGGAAGACTGGCGAGCTCAGCCGCCTGGGAGGCGAGTTCCAGGCCGCCTTCCACGATGCTAACTGCGGCCTTTATCGGACTCGTCAGAACGTCAAAAACACCCATGGCTACTGTACCTCCTGCTGCGTGGCCAATCCGCGGTTGCTGTTTCCATTGAGCTTGGTGCTTCGTCGAGCGTGCTCGACCACGGCCATGGCCGTCTTGGCGATATCAGCTCGCATCGCGAGCAACTTCGGCTGGCCCGGCTCGAAGCGCAGGCCGGTTTCCACCTGAGCAAGCGCCTCGCGCAGCCGACCCTGCTTGCGCAAGACCGCAGCGTACAGCGAGTACGCCCACCAGTAGCGGTGGTCGGCTGCGAGCAGACCCTTGCACAAGGTCTCCGCATCCGCGTAGCGCTTCGCCTGGTACAGGGAAAACGCCTGGGCCATTGCCTGGTCAAGCACTTCGTTGGGGATGCGGGCCAGGATCCGCATCGGCGTCGTTTCTATAAACAGTTCCGCGGTCGATTTCATGGGAAGACTCCTTCGATTGCGTCCCGGGTTGTTGAAGGGGACGAAGAGTCTTCGGACGCCCGGGCGAGAAGTTGCCTACTTTGGGCAAAAAAAAGCCCCGGGGGTTTCCCTCCGGGGCTTTTTGTGCGACCGCCGCAGGGCGGCGAAGGTAAAGTCAGCAGGCGAAGATGCGGTTCAGCTTCTCCTCGATCTTCACTTCCTTGGACTTGGTCGCGACCGCGAGCTCCTTGACCAGCAACGAGCGCGCGGTGTCGAGCATCTTGCGCTCGCCGAACGACAGCTCCTTGCCGCCCTTGAGGCGTTGCAGATCACGCAGCACCTCGGCGATCTCGAACACGGAGCCAGTCTTGATCTTCTCCATGTATTCGCGGTAGCGCCGGTTCCACGTCTGGCCTTCGACGGCGACGTCGCGGCTCTTGAGGATTTCAAACACCTCGTCCACTTCCTCCTCGCGGATGAGTTCGCGCAGACCGACGGCGGCGGCGTTGGCCTTGGGGACCAACACCTTCATGCCGTTGTCGAGCACCTTGAGGACGTAGAACGTCTGCTTGCTCGACGAGATCTCCCGCGTCTCGATACCAATAACCTCGGCAACGCCGTGGGCCGGATAAACCGCCAAGTCTCCCATTCGGAAAGTGGGCTCCATTGCTGGCACTCCTCTTGTAGCAGCAGCGTGCTGCGCTGAATTCACCTCAGAATCGAGGCGGGCGAAATTTAGCACTTTCGCCAATCCGGGTCAATGCAAATCGACGCAAAAAAGCAGAGGTGCTATTTCGCCGAAATGCTGCCGGAAATTATCCGCAGGTACTCGACGATGGTCAGCAAACCGAAACCTGTCCCGCCCTTGGGAATCGCGCCCCATTCCTTGTCGGTGCTCGACGGGCCGGCAAGATCGACGTGAACCCAGGGCACGTTGCCGATGAATTCCTTGAGAAAAAGCCCGGCGGTGATGGCGCCGCCCCAGCGCTCGCCGGTGTTTTTCATGTCGGCGATCTCGGATTTCAGTTGTTCGTGCAAGCGATCCGACAACGGTAGCTGCCACATGTCCTCGCCCACGGCTTTCGCGGCGGCGAGCCATTGCGCACACAGCGCATCGTTGTTGCTGAGCACGCCGGCGGTGTGAGGTCCGAGCGCCACGACCACGGCACCCGTCAACGTGGCGAAGTCGAGCACGACATCCGGTTGCAGCTCGAGCGCGTACGCCATCGCGTCGGCGAGCGTGAGGCGACCCTCGGCGTCGGTGTTGTTGATCTCGACCGTCTTGCCGCCCTTGCCGCGAATCACATCGCCGAGCTTGTACGCGCGCCCCGACGGCATGTTCTCGCAACACGCCGCGAGCGCGTGAACCTCGATGGGCAATTGCTCCTGCGCGATCACCGCCATCGCGGACAGCACCGTGGCGGCACCGGCCATGTCGGTCTTCATGTCGAGCATGGAGTCGTTCGGCTTGAGCGACAGCCCCCCCGAATCGAAGGTGATCCCCTTGCCGATGAGCACCACGCGCTTGCGGGCGTTCTTCGGCTTGTGCGCCATGTGGATGAAGCGCGGCGGCTCCGTGCTGCCCTGCGACACCGCGAGAAATAGTTCCATGCCTTGCGCGCGGCACGCGTCGGCGTCCAGAACTTTGATCTCCAGCTTGTGCGTGGCGGCGATCGATCGAGCAACGTCCGCAAGAGCGGAGGGCGTCAAGGTGCCGGCCGGCTCGTTGACGAGATCACGCGCCTGCGCAACCGCAGCGGCAAGGCGCTCGCCAAGCGCGATGGCGTCAGCACCTTCCGCGGTGGCGGGACCAAGCAACAGGTCGACCGAGGCGAGGGAACGGCCCTGACGCTTGTCGGAAGAGAGGTACTTGTCGAAGCGATACGACCCGAGGAGAATTCCCTCGGTCAGGAAAACCGCCCTTGCGGCTTCCGGCGGGCGCGATTCCGTGCCCAGTGCGGGTGCCACTGCCAGCGCCAGGCTGGTCGCGCCGACGTTGCTCGCCAGCTTGGCCGCCCGCCCGGCAAAAAAGCGCAGACTGGCCGACACAAAATGTGTTCTGGCACCCAGGCCGACCAGCGCGACCCGGGCTGCGGGTATTTTGCCCTGGGTATGCTGCATGAGAACTTGGCCCGAGTTGGCGCGGAAGGACTCCTCGGCGATGGCGCGCCGCAGCGCCCCGCCAAGAGCGCGGTCGATGGCGTCGATCTGCGGGTTTTCGGCCAGGCTGTCCTCGTCGCAAGCAAGTGCGAGGAGATCGGCCTTGGCTTCCACGGGAAGTGCGGATCCGAGTGCGATTTTCATGGTTGGGTCACCGGAAATGTGAGGGAGAAGCGAACCAGTGATGGTAGGTAGCAAGGCCAAGGAATTCAAGCCGATTCTGTGATTTTGTTGACAGCTTGGCCGCTTCCTCGTTAGGGTCGAGTGGGCGAGTAGGCATGGCCGGGAAAAAGCGGAAGACAGCTCCTAGAAGGCACCCGACGAAGAAGGCGTCGAGGCGCGCCGATCCGCCCAGGGCGAAACCAAGGGTTCGTTCGACGACGGGCAGCAAAAACGGTGCGCGCCCCACCCGCCCCACCCGGCCCACCACGGCAGCGGAACGCGGTACACCCCCGCCGCTGCCGGTGCCGATGGCAACGTATACGTTCTGATGTTTTCCGAGATTCAGATGGAGGCTCACGATGTCCGATAGTTCCCTTCTGGCAGAGAAGCGCGAGACTGCGGCCAAGGTTCTGCGCGAGGTTCTTGAGCGCATGGGACTCGATGCCGAGGTCAGCGCGTTCGATGATGGCGAGCGCATCATTCTGGACGCACATGGTTCTGAATCGGGCCTCGTGATCGGGAAGAAAGGCGCGACGCTCGATGCGCTTCAGTACCTGGTCAATCGGATGGTGTTCAAACAGCCGGGCGAACGGTCCTTGATTGTGGTGGACGCCGAGGGCTACCGCGGGCGGCGCGAGGATCTTCTGACCGACATGGCGTTGCGGCTGGCTGAAAAAGCCGAGCGCTCGGGTCGGCCCGTGCCCGCCGAACCGATGAGTCCGCACGATCGCCGACTGGTGCATGTCGCGCTCGCGGATCATCCCGGTGTGACGACGGAGTCGGAGGGCGAGGGGCCAATGCGCCGGGTGGTGGTCTTCCCGAAGCGCGGCAACGAGCCCGAAGTCGGCGGACCAGCGCCGCAGTCGTAGCGAAGCTCACGCCAGCAGCCGGTCGACGTTCACCGCTCGTGCGAGCGCGGCCGCGAGGGCATTGGTCGCGGCATCCGTCTGTGGATTGTCGATGTGGGGCATGGTGCCAAGCGGGGCCACGCCCGTGATGTCTTCGATCAGATTCGACGAGCAACGAGCCGCGGCTGGCCAGGCGCGCGGCCCCCGCGCGCAGCAGCTCAAGGGTGAGGGTGACGCCGACCGATGCCGCGGCCGCCGCCGGTGCCACGGGAGGCGCAAACGGATACGGGCAGATCTCGCTGAGCAGGAGTTCCTCGCGTCGGCACGCCGCGCGCAACAGAAGAGCGTCGGTGGGCTGGTCAATCACGCCGGTTTCCACTGGTTTGTATGGCAAGAGCGCAAGTCCCTTGCGCCACGCGAGGCGCAGGAGCGCGCGGCCGACGGTGGTCTTGCCAACGCTCGTGTCTGTCCCTGCGAGGAAGACGCCCTTCACGCGCCGGTCGCTTCCTCGATGCTCGCTGCGGCGACGTCGACGAGAAGATCGATCTGAGGGGCGGTGATGGACAGCGGCGGCATCAAGACGACGACGGGCCCAAGCGGACGCAGGATGACGCCGCGCTTGCGGGCCAGCATGCAGGCCCGCGCGCCAATGCCGACCTCGGGCGGGTAGGAAGCGCGGCGGTTAAGGCGCAGCTCGATGCCGATCATCATGCCTTTTTGGCGGATCTCGAACACGTGGGCGAGCGGAGTCACCTGCGCGGCGAGGCGCTCACGCAGGCGCGCGATCTTGGGACCAAGCGCCGCGATGGTTTGCTCGCGTTCGAAGATCTCGAGCGACGCGATGGCGGCGGCGCAGGCGAGAGGATTGCCGGTGAAGCTGTGGCCGTGGAAGAACGTCAGTCGCTGCGCGGGCTCGCCAAGGAATGCGTCATACACTTGTTGCGTGGCCAGCGTCGCGGCAACGGGCAGGTAGCCACCGGACAGTCCCTTCGCCACGCACATCAGATCGGGCGTGATGTGTTCTTGTTCGCACGCGAACATCGTGCCGGTGCGTCCAAACCCGGTCGCCACCTCGTCGGCGATGAGCAAGATTCCATGCGCGGTGCAGAGCTCGCGTGCGGCGCGCAGAAATCCCGGCGGCGACAGCAGCATTCCTGCGGCGCCTTGCACGGCAGGCTCGACGATCACCGCAGCGATCTCGTTGCAGTGGGCGGCAACGACGCGGGCAAGTGCTTCGGCGTCAGGCGGCGTGCGAAGGGTCTGAAAAAGCAGTGGATGAAAGATTTTGTGGAACGTGTCGATGCCGCCGACCGCCACCGCTCCGAGGGTGTCGCCGTGGTACGCGTTTTCGAGTGCGAGAAACTTGGTGCGGCCCTGTTGTCCGCGCAGTTGTTGAAACTGAAACGCGATCTTGAGCGCGATCTCGACCGCGCTCGATCCAGAGTCGGAATAGAAAACTTTTGTCAGTCCCGTCGGCGCGACATGAAGAAGCTTCTGCGCGAGCAAGATCGACGGGGTGCTCGCGAGCCCGAGCAGCGTGGTGTGCGCCACGCGATCAAGCTGGGCGCGGACGGCGGCATCGATGTGGGGGTGGCGATGCCCGTGAACGTTCACCCACAACGAAGCGATCCCGTCGAGGTAGCGCCGACCTGCGGTGTCGATCAAGTAGTTTCCTTGTGCGCGTTCGATCACCAGGGGCTTTTCCTGTGACCACTGCCGCATCGGAGTGAAGGGATGCCAGACGCACGCTTGATCGAGCGACTCGAGCGTCATCCGGTTAGCCCAGCGCGAGGCTCAGCGCGTCAATTTCGTCGTCCCTGTGACCAGCGGAAACCGTGATGCGGAGGCGGTCGGTGCCCTCTGGTACCGTGGGAGGACGGATCGCCTGCACAAAAATACCATGTGATTTCAATATATTAGATTTGAATACCGCGGCTTTTTCGCTGCCAAGAACCAGCGGAATAATGGGGCTGAC
Organism: uncultured Myxococcales bacterium; assembly: GCA_964431675.1. Taxonomy (GTDB): domain Bacteria; phylum Myxococcota_A; class Polyangia; order Fen-1088; family Fen-1088; genus CAYSKR01. Next base: position 7,944 of record CAYSKR010000163.1, on the reverse strand, counting down.
GGGGGCTCCAGAAGAAGATAACTTCGCCCGAAGGCGCTGAATATTGCCCGCCAGCCGATCGCGTAAAGCGTCGCCTTCCGGGCCCTGGATAATTTGCAGTGCCGCATGAGCGGCGGCGGCCAGAGCGGGTGGAGGCGCAGTCGTGAACAGGAAGCTCCGCGCCCGGTTCACCAGGGTTGATCTCAAGGCCAAGGTCCCGACGGCAAAACCACCGTAGGATCCGAAGGCTTTGCCGAGCGTCCCGACGAGAACGTCCGGAACGATCCCGACGGCAGCGCACAGCCCGCGGCCGCCAGGGCCGAGGCCGCCGATCGCGTGGGCTTCGTCCACAACCAGGGCTGCCCGGGCATGGCGTGCAGTTTCAGCGAGTTGCCTGAGCGGAGCGATGTCGCCGTCCATGCTGAACAGCGACTCAGTGACGATAAATCTCCTGCGAAAACGATGACCTTGGTGTAGCGCTCCGGCGGCGCCGCTGGCGTCTCTGTGGGCATAAACTGCCACGGTGGCCCTGGAAAGGCGGCACGCATCGATGATGCTGGCGTGGTTTGCCGCGTCGGAAACGACCAGGTCTTGCGGCCCCGCCAGCGCCGTTATCACGCCCAGGTTGGTTTGATAGCCGGTCGGGAAAAGCAGCGCCGCCGGTGCCCACAGAAAGCGCGCCAGGGCCACCTCCAGGGCTCTGTGCTCGGGCAAGTCACCGGAAACCAGGCGTGAAGCACCCGCGCCGAAGCCTGAATTCGCGATCGCCGCCTGCGCGGCGCGGGCAAGGTCAGGGTGCTCCGCCAGGCCCAGGTAGTCGTTGGAACAGAACGAAACCACTGGTTTGCCGTCGAGCGTGCCGCGGAGGCGCGACTTTCCCGCGATCGCTGGACAGGTACGCAACCTGCCGATGGCCTCCAGATCGTCGAGATCACTGGCGAGTTCGGATTCCAGCTCTTCGAGCACGAACTCACCCTAATACAGGGAGCGAGGCTCGTCGATAGGTAGGCCCGATGGTCCTCAATGTTTCACGTGGAACACGAACGCAACTCTTCAGGCCAGCGTTTCACGTGGAACATCGAACGCCGAAATCCTCCGCGCTTTTCCACGGCCCTGCCCGACGCGATAGTCAGCGGTCTGACTTGGCTCGGCCAGTTCAGCCGACGCTCCGCCATCTTGACCGGAAAGAAAGACCAGCACGCGCCCCCCCGGTCGGACCATCTTGCGGCCGAGCGCGAGCCATTCTGACGCCACCAGCGTGGCCCGTGACGCAGCCACGTCGAACCCGCGGAGCTTGGAGTCTTCAGCGCGAACGTTCGCGACTTCGACATTGCAAAGCGCGCACTCGCGAATGGCAGTGCGAAGGAAGGCCACCCGTTTCGCTCGCGGCTCCATCATTACTATGGGCAGATCTGGCCGGACGATAGCGAGAGGCATGGCCGGGAGTCCGCCGCCAGAGCCCACGTCGACCAGGCGAGCTGCGTCCGGAATCAAGGCGGACATGGCGAGAGAGTCCGGCAAGTGTTCGTCGACCAGGGTCGCGATTGAACGAGCCCCCGTCAGGTTGATGCGCGTGTTCCAGGCGACGAGCAGGGAAAAGAACTGGGCGATTCGCTCGCTTGCGGCGCCCGAATCGAGGCACCAGGCGCGCAACGCGGCGGATATCAGGCGGGTTTCTTCTGCGTCGGCCATCGCGACAGTATATTTCGTACCATGGGTGAAGACAGCCTGACGTCGGCGCAGATGCTGGATTTCGTTCGTGCTGCGGTTGGCGGGAACGGTGCAACCTTGCAGACGCTGGTGGGGGACATGTCTACCCGTCGATACCACCGGGTGACAACCGGGACCGACCCGGACAGCGTCATCGTGATGGAACTTCCCGTTGCGCCGCCACCCACCGGCAATCCGCCCGGGCCGTCCTTCGTGAATGTGCAGCAATACCTCGAGAAAGGTGGATTGCCGGTTCCCCGGGTATATCGAGCCGACCTGGCGGCGCGGATGATAGTGCTCGAGGATCTCGGCGACCTGACGTTCGAATCCGCAGTTGCCGCAGCGACAAATTCACAAGCAAAAACAACACTTTATATGAAAGCTGCCGGGTTGATTGTGGCGCTTCAGCGGCTCGGTCGAGAGCACGCGGATCCGGCGTGCATGGCGTTGCGCCGCCGCTTTGACGGGCAGCTTCTCCGCTGGGAACTCGAGCACTTCCGCGAATGGTTTCTGCTGGTAGAACGGCAAGCAACACTTACAGCCGCTGAAAACGACATCCTGAGTTCGGCGTTCGAGTGGATCACTTCGACTCTGCTACGCGCCCCGCAGGCGCTGTGCCACCGCGACTTTCAGAGCCGCAACATCCTGATTGACCGAACCGGCGCGCTTCGAATCATTGATTTCCAGGACGCGCTGATGGGTTCGCAAGCGTACGATCTGGTGGCGCTGCTGCGCGACTCATACGCCGAGCTAGACCATTCGGAACTAGATGATATCATAGGATATTTCGTAGAAAAGTCGGACTGTGATCGGACCCTGTTTCTGGATCTGTTCCAGGTCCAAACCCTGCAGAGGAAGCTGAAGGACGCCGGGCGTTTCGTTTTCGCCGACCGGCGGCGTGGCAACCCGAGCTTTCTGCGCTACCTGCCGACGACCCTTCGGTACATCCGCAACGCCCTATCCAGCGTGCCTGCACTGCACGAGGCGCGCGTGGTGTTGCAGCGTCACGTGCCGGAGTTGCGCTGAAGAGTTGTCAATATGTAGTTTTCCGTCGTATTTCGTTGAGCTAGTATCTGCACTCCTAGCTATTTCGCTTCCCGGGAACCTCCATGCAAACAGCAAGCACTGCCAGGCCACGCCTCATCCTCGCCGATGGGGATCCCAAAAGTCTGCGCGTACTCGACGTGAGCCTGAAGAAGGCTGGGTTCGCGGTCACGGCCGTGGGTGGTGGCGGTGAGGCTCTCTCCGCGATGCAAGCGGAAATCCCCGACCTTGTCATCGCCGACGCGCAACTCCCGGGCATGGACGGCTTCGAGCTGTGTCGGCGGGTGAGGCAGCGTGCGGAGTGGAGCAGCATTCCATTTGTTTTCCTGACCAGCCGCAAGGGCATCGAAGACAGGGTGCGTGGGCTTGAACTCGGCGTCGAGGACACGCTGGTCAAGCCGGTCTACATCAAGGATCTGCTTGGTCGCGTGGGCATGCTGCTGCAGCGACGCGAGCGCGAACGCCTCGAATCGCCCGGGGAAGATGTCGGGCCGGTAAGCGGACGGTTGACCGACATTGGCATCGTCGACCTGGTCCAGACCGTTGAGGTCAACCGCAAGTCGGGCACCATCCATGTGGTCAGCACGGATGGTCGGCAGGCGGACCTCTACTTCCGCGACGGCAAGGTCATCGATACCGAAGTTGGCCGACTTTCCGGGGCCGAGGGTCTTTATCGCCTGTTGTCGTGGTCGGAGGGATCGTTCTCGGTCGAGTTCAAACCGCTGCGTCGGCGCGCTGTGATTGAACTGCCGCAGCAGGCGCTGCTGATGGAAGGGATGCGGCGGCTCGACGAGTGGACCCACGTGATCGAGACGTTGCCTCCGCTCGAAGTCCAGTACGAGGTCGACTATCGTCTGCTGGCCGAGCGGTTGCAGGAAATACCCGACGAGGTCAACGGCATCCTGCGCTTGTTCGATGGACGTCGCACGCTGGTGCGCGTGATCGACGACTGCGATTTTCCGGATCTGGAAGCGGTCTCGGTCATTGCCAAACTGCACGGCGACAAACTCATCCACGAGGTGCCGCGGGAGGGCGGACGGCGCGCGGGCGATCCGATGGAGCGTGCGGGTGGCGGGCCGACGCGGCTCGAACGCTGGCTGTCTTCGGCGGCGGCGGGGCCGCTCGGTGGTGGCAATGGCGCAACTCACGCTGAGTCGCCATCGCAGGAGTGGGCCGACGGCGACGACGATGACAGCGTTGCCGCAGCGGCCAGCCCCGACTCGAATCTCACGCCTGATCCGCTTGCGGTGCAGGCTCCCGTGGCGCAGCCCGCGTCCCGGACGACGTTGCCGCACATGGCGGTTGCGGCTCCGCAGAGCGCGCCTCGGACCACGCAGACGCAGATGCTCGCGCAGGTCGCCGCCCCGGCAACGCCCGAGGTTGCACCTGCTGCGCCAGGTCCGGTGCTGGATGCCGGTGCGCTTGCTTCGGCGCTGGCACACGAGTCCGTGCCAGTGGTGCCGGAGAGCATGGCGTTCGAAAGCGTGGCGCGTGTGTCGGCGGTCCTGCCTCCGGCGGCGGTCCTGCCTCCGGCGGCGGTCTTGCCTCCGGCGGGACACGATCCGGCCAATGGCCAGGCCGGAGCGGAGAGCGACTTTTTCGAGCGCGGTGCCGAGGCCGAGACGCCAAGCAACGGCGCGGGTGCAGCTCACGGCTCCAGCGGGACTGCCCATGCATCCGTGTCCGGCACGGGCACGGCGACGCGCTTGCAAGTCGCGCGCCCCCCGGTGGCACGGCCCGCGATGCCAACTCAGACGGCAGTCCGGCGATCGTTGAGTTCTAGCGCGCTTGATCTCGAGGGCGACGTCTACGACGACGCGGCACCGAGCTCGAACAAGAAGAGGATGCTACTGATCACTTTGGGTGCTGCGGTTCTGACTGTAGCCGTGGTCTGGTTTGCCAAGTCAGGCAGTCACCCGCCTGATGAGAAGCCGGTGGCGGTGGTGAAGAAGGCCGAACCGGCCGCGGAGGCCAACGTTGCGGCCGCTGGCGGCGCAGGAGTTCCGGTGGTCGAGCTTCCGGGTGCCGCCGCAGCGCCCGGAGGTGCTGGGGCGGAGGCTCACGTCGCGGCTGCTGTGGCGCCCGCAGGGGAGGCACAACCGGCGGCAGAGGCGAAAAAGGAACCCGCAGGTGACGCGGACGAATTGCTCGGCGCTTGCCGTGAGGCCGCCAAGAAGGATTACAAGGCAGTGCTATCGGCATGCACGAAGGCGCTTGAGGCGAAGGCCGACTCGGCCGAAGCGATGGTGGTGCTGGCGCAGGCTGAGTTTGATCGAAACAAGCCCAAGGTTGCGCTCGACTGGGCGACCAAGGCCCTGGCGATCGACGATAAGATCCCCGAGGCGTACGTCCTGGTCGGCATGGCCGAGCAGGGGGCTGGACGCCGCAAGCAAGCCAAGATCGCCTACACGCAGTACCTGGAACTTGCCCCCGACGGAAAGTACGCGAAGGACATCAAGGCCATCGCGGCGACGTTGAAGTGAGCCGGGCGTCGCCATCGGTCCGGCGCGGATCGCCGCTGTGCTGACGCTCGGTATCGAAACGTCGTGCGATGAGACGGCGGCCTCCGTCGTCGAGGACGGCCACGTTGTGCGATCCGATATCGTCGCGTCGCAGATCTTGATTCACGCCGAATATGGTGGGGTCGTACCCGAGGTCGCCTCGCGGCAGCATCTGGCGACGGTCGTCCAAGTGATTCGCGCGGCGATGGCCGAGGCTGGCGTTACGTTCAACGAACTTGACGGCATCGCGGTCACCGCCGGGCCGGGCCTGGTGGGTGCCTTGCTGGTTGGCGTCGAAACCGGCAAGGCGCTGGCCTACGCGCTTGGCAAGCCGGTGGTCGGGGTCAACCACCTCGCGGGACATCTCGCGGCGGTGTTTCTCGACGACAAAGGGCCGGCGAATGCGCCGTCGTTTCCGCACGTGGCTTTGTTGGTTTCGGGCGGCCACACCGAGCTTTACCGGATGGAACGGCCGGGCGAAGCGGTATGTCTGGGTGCCACGCGCGACGACGCCGCGGGTGAGGCCTTTGACAAAGTCGCCAAGTTGCTTGGGCTCGGTTATCCGGGCGGCGTGGCGATCGATAAGCTGGCGGCACAAGGTGATCCCGCCGCGTACAAGTTCCCACGCGCGCTGGCGCAGCGCGACGATCTCGAATTCAGTTTCTCGGGCCTCAAGACGGCGGTTGCCACCGCACTTGGGGGACGGCACCTGCAGGGACAGGCGCTGGCTGATTTCTGCGCCAGCTTTCAGGCCGCCGTGGTCGACGTGCTGGTTCGGAAGGCGCGGCGGGCCCTGGTGCTGCAAAAGGTTGGGCAGCTGCAGATCTGCGGCGGCGTCGCGGCGAACCGTGGCTTGCGGACGGCGCTGGCAAGGGCTGCTGCCGAGGATGGGTTCGCGCTGTACATTCCGCCGCCCAAACGCTGCACCGACAACGCGGCGATGATTGCAGCGGCGGGCTCGGTCCTGCTTGCACGCGGCGAGCGGGCGTCCTGGGATCTTGCCGTCGATCCCGGGATGCGCGTCTGATGCGAGCGGGCGAACTGCTCTGCCGCCATGGCTTGCAGCCCAAGAAGTCGTGGGGACAGAACTTCCTGGTCGATGTGAAGGCGGTGGCTCGCATTGTAGCTGCGGCCGGAGCGACCCCCAACGACACCGTGGTCGAGATCGGTGCCGGCCTTGGGGCGTTGACGGGCCTGTTGCTTGATCAAGGCGTGCAAACCATCGCGGTGGAGCACGACCGCGATCTGGTGAAGGTGTTGCAAGAGGAACTCGGGCAGCGGCCCGGCATCACCATCGTGGCGGGCGATGCGATGGAGTTCGATCTTGCGGCGGCGTCGAAGTCCGCTGGACGACCGCTGATCGTCGTGGGCAACTTGCCGTATCAGATCACGTCGCCGCTGATCTTCAAGATGCTCGACGAAGCCCGAGGCGGCGAGGTCGTGCGTCGGGCGGTGTTCATGGTGCAGCGCGAGTTCGCCGAACGCATGGTGGCCGCGCCGGGCGGCAAGATCTATGGGCGGTTGTCGGTGATGGCGCAGCAACAGGCGGCGGTGCAGATCTTGTTCCACGTGGGTTCGGGAAGTTTTCTGCCGCGCCCGGCGGTGACCTCGACCGTGCTGTCCATCGTGCCACGACCGCGCAGCCTCGCCCCGGTGCGCGACGAGCGCTTATTTGCCGCGGTGGTGCGTGCGGCGTTCGGTGCCCGGCGCAAGATGTTGCGTGGTTCGCTGGCCGGGTTCGAAAACGCGGACGCGGCGCTGGAAAAGGCGGGGATCTTGGGCACCCGCCGCGCCGAAGAACTGTCGGTGGCGGACTTCGGCCGCCTTGCCGATGCGCTGGCGGGGGTGCGCGACCATGCCTGAGCTGCCGGAAGTCGAGACCGTCGTACGCACCTTGCGGCCCGAGTTGGTTGGGCGCCGACTTGAAAGCGCCTGGTGGAGCGGCAAGGCGCTGCGGAACAAACGCCCGCTGGATTTGCGCGGCCTGCAGCGGTTGTGCGTGGGCGCGACCGTGACTGCGGTCCGGCGCCGCGCAAAATACATTTTGCTGGACTTCGAAGGGACGCAGGGGAAGGCGGTGGTTCTCGTTCACCTTGGCATGTCTGGCCGGCTGCGCGTCGAGGCCGCGAAAGCGCCGCGCGCGCCGCACACGCATCTGGTGCTGGCGCTCGACGGCCCGAGGGAGCTTCGTTTCGTTGATCCGCGCCGGTTTGGTTGGGTGAAGCCCGCCCGCGACGAGAGTTGCCTCGATGAACTTGCCGATCTTGGCGTGGACGCGCTTGCCGATCTGGATCTTGCCGCGCTGCAAGCGGGGCTTGCCGGATCGCGTGCGCCGGTGAAAGCGTTTCTGCTCGATCAGAAACGGATCGCGGGCCTGGGCAACATCTATGCCTGCGAGGCGCTGTATTTCGCCCGGGTGCATCCGGCAACCCGCGCCACCCGGGTCCGGTCACGCGCGCCGGGGCTGCTGGCTGGCATTCGTCACACGCTGGAAACGGCAATCGCTAACCGTGGGACGACGTTGCGCGACTACGTCGACGGGTGGGGCCTCGCAGGACAAAATGCTGCTTCGTTGCAGGTCTACGGACGGCAAGGCGAGCCGTGCCCGTCGTGCGCCGAGCCGATCACGCGCATCGTGCAGAGTGGGCGCTCGACTTTTTTGTGCAAGCGCTGCCAGCGGCGGTGATGAAAGCCCGGTAAGGTGGGTACA